>JACRKK010000043.1 GCA_016219795.1 Candidatus Woesearchaeota archaeon
CTGCTTCTTGGCAGAAGTAAGTCCGTTCATAACGATATTGCTGCTGTTGCAGCTTGTGCAGATGAGTTTTGGTGCCATACACACACCAAATATCTCAAAGAATAAAAATCTTTCTATCAGTCAGTTACTAACACTTCCGTATCTTTTTGGTTCTCAAGCCAGAGGAACCGCCCGCCAATGGAGCGATATTGATAATTACCTCACCACACTCCCATCTTTAACGGGCGCAGAAACGGTATGCTTTCCCGCATGCAGTACCTTGCTGCCAAATGCTGCTTTCTTTCCCTGAACCGAAAGCCCCAGCGCATAGAACTGGTCAATGGTCAGCTCTGGTGCTGGCTGCACAGCCATACCCTCTGGTCCTACAGAGGTTCCGGGCTTGGCATGGGGACATTCCAGGAGATGAAAAGAGGTTTTGCTTTCATGGCCTGTAAGTACCATGCCCTCACTCTTTACCCCGCGCAAAACTGCTGGTTTGAGGTTGCATATCATAACGATGTTTCTTTCTTGAAGTTCCTGCGCAGTATAGCGGCCCTTGAGGCCAGAGACTATGTGCCGCGTCTCACTGCACAAATCCACGGTCAGCACATACAATTTATCTGCAGAGGGATGGTTTTTTGCCTCAATAATCTTTCCTACCCGAAGGTCTGCGGGGAAAACAGATAAGTCAGTGGCAGCTGCAGGAAGAACTGTGTAGGAACCGCCATTGAACTTGACAAGCAGCGCACAGGTTTTTTCTATGCAGTCATCCATATGTTGTTCTGTAATTGCGCAGTTGCCAAACGCCACCAGCACCAGATTTCTGGTGGCAGTTGTTGTCTGGGTACGCTCGCATTGCTTGGAAAACCTACCGACAACGCTGTGTTCATCAGCATAAACCACTTCTCCTGCAGAAAGCCCTTCCACCACATTGCCCAAGGAAATAAAGGGTTCTTTATTCTTTGATAACCTCACCGTAAGATTGCCCTGGAGTCTGGCAAGGTCGTGAGTTGCCATGGCAACCCCCGTCTGAAGCGATACAATATTATACACATCAACTGCAGTATTGATTTGGGGCAGCTGCCCTTTTGTTTGCAGAAGTGCAAGGAGATTGGAGACAGCATTAGGGTGTGTAGACGAATCAACACCTGTATTCTTGTCCAATTCTTCATACGCTGCAAGAATGTTTGGGTCAGCAAGTTGCTGTTGCTTTAACTCTTTTTTAAGCCGCTCAATTCCCTCATGCTTCTTTTTGATGGAAACATTATTTATTTGTGCAATACGCACTTTGACTCCTAATTTCTGGACTCCATTTTCTAGGGAATAGGAGATGATCCTTGTGTCATCCACACCAGGCAGCAACGCTTCTGCTTCCTTTAGAAGTGGCTTGAAGAGAATAGCTGGCTCGCCAATGGTGTGGTTCTCAAGCGTAAAGCCCAGGTCCTGCCAGGTAAGCCCGGAAATTGCAATCTGCTCACGCACAGCTGCAGCATATCGGGGAAGAATAGGTTCGAGGAGGATGGCAAGATTTTTTACCATGTTAACTGAAGTAGTCAAGACCTTCTGGGTTTTTTCCCGGTTTTCTTTCACCAGTTTCCATGGCTGCATCTCCTGAAAATAGCGGTTGCCCATATCACTTACTGCGAGGATTTCCTTGACCACCTGCCGAAACTCAAGCGTTTGGTAATATGCCTCAATAGTTTTATATTTAGCCTCTATCTGATCTATAGAGGAATGCCGATCCATTTCACTTAGTTTGCCATCAAACTGTTTTCTGGTGAAGGAAAGCACCCGATAAATAAAGTTGGCGATATTTGCCACAAGCTCTGCATTGATACGCTCCGCAAAATCCGCAAGGTCTAAGTCAAGGTCTGCCACACTAGAAGGCAGGTTTGCTGCATAGTAAAAACGCAGATACTCTGGTGGTAAATGCTCCAGGTACTTGCGTGCAGTAATAAACGTGCCCCTGCTTTTCGACATCTTCTCCTTATTGAGCGTGAGATGGCCATGCACCTGGATCTTCTTGGGCAGGCTCAGTCCGGATGCCATAAGCATCGCAGGCCAGAAAAGGAAATGAAAATAGATGATGTCTTTGCCGATGAAATGGATGATTCTGGCATCTTCAGATTTCCAGTATTCTTCCCAACGCTGTTTGTGGCGCCTGCAATAATGCTCTGTACTTGCAATGTATCCAATAGGCGCATCCAGCCAGACGTAAAAATACTTATCGGTCTCCCCTGGAATGAGAAAGCCAAAATAGGGGCCATCTCTGGTGATGTCCCAATCCTGCAGACCCTCATTGATCCAGTTGACGATAAAATTCTGTACTTCCGGCTGGATCTCAAGCTGGTTGTCCAGAAACGCCCGCAACTTCTCGCTAAAGGTGCTCAAGCGGAAAAAATAATGAAGAGAAGACTTTTGGGAAGGAGCATTGCCGCACTCCGCACATTTTGCGCCAATCAGTTCTGTCGGCTTGTGGGTGGAGCCGCATTTCTCGCAGACATCACCATACTGGTCATTAGCATGACATTTGGGGCACTCCCCTCTGACATAGCGGTCAGGCAGGAAACGTTTGCAGTGTCCGCAGTAAAGCTGCTGGATTTCCTTCTGGTAGATGAATCCTTTTTTCTTTGCCTGGTTAAACACAAATTCGCTGTGCTTTTTGTTCTCCGATGAATTTGTGGTGTAATAAGAATCAAAGAGGATATGAAATGCAGAAAAATCTTCTTGGTGCTCCTTATGGTATTTGGCTATGAGTTCTTCAGGGCTGATGCCCTGCTTCTTGGCATTAATCTCAATAGGCGCACCATGGGTGTCATCTGCGCAGCAGTAGATGGCGTTTTCTCCCATGAGTTTGAGAAAACGGACAAAGATGTCGGTCTGGATATATTCCACTAAATGCCCAAGGTGGATGCTGCCATTGGCATAGGGCAGGGCGCTGGTGATGAGGATTTTGGGACGCTTCATTTGGGAGTGTAATGCACCTAAGGTTTATTAAGGTTGCTGTGGGGGATATTCCAATGTGAATTATCCCCCTCTCTCATCGCTTGGGGGTTGGTTCTGTTACAGGTCCAGCTTTTTCTAGTGTTGTTGACACTAATTTACCACCAGTATATATCCTCCTGGTTATCTGACCAGGAACATCCCGTTGCAGCTCAGTATAGGTTTCCCACTGGTCACGGTTAGGTTGAGGATGACTCTTGCTTGCTTCATAGACTACCTGCCCTATTCGGGAAAATGGCTCAAGAGCATCTTCAACTTTGGTCAGGGCACCCGCAGTATCATTGTATACCAATACTCCGCTCGATTTGGAGCCACGAAACGACGCAAGCTGGTCTTTTTTGGTGAATTCCCCATACCTATTACCTGCCACTCCGCTGGCAACCATGTACTTTAGATCTTCCAAACGGATACCTTCTGTAGCAGGCTTTGCCACATAGCCTTTAGCTGAAGTGACGTGGTGATAGCAGGAGTCCCTCTCCACTAACCAGAACACTTGTCGTGCCTGCACGTGAGCGTGAGGTAATCCCGTTCCATCAATATAGAAGACACCATGATTTCCTTTTGCCCGAAAGTAATCGTTGGGCTCCTGATAGTCAAAAATATCTACCGGCTCCTTTTTCTCGTCACCCACTGCAGGAAGGAGAGAATCCGCCAGCTTATGAGGATTTATCGTTGGAAAGGTGTATCCTTGGAGATTCTGAGAGGGCACAAACTTCATGACCGCATCAAAAACAGGGTCAGGTTTTGCAAATCCCTGTTTTTCTTCGTTTGCTCTCCACACTGTTTCACATAATGTCTTTCTGCTGTACCTTACTTTTATTAATGCACCGTTATAAGCCAGTGGCCCCATTTCAACAATTTGTGCTAGGGCACCTCTTGTTTCCTTATCCGAACCCACCTCGTAATCTGCCTGATAATATGCTGACCAGACAATAACTGTGCTTTTATCAGGGGAAATATACCGTATATTTGTGAAGACATCCTCGGTTTTCACGCTGCCATTAGGGTGGATTTCCCATATGGTGGACTGCTTGCTCTCAAACCGTGCCTTACTCAGCGCAGTCAATATCTCTGAGAGGCGAAAGCCAGTCTTGGGGTCATAGCCACCTATATAATCAAGAGTGGTCACCAACGCTGCTTCAAGATCCTTGGAGGTTGGGGCTGCAAAAGCCGAAGCCAAGGGGCCAAAAACTGAGAGAACTGCCGCTCCTGCTACTGCGTCTCTCATCCACCGTAAAAGCTCTCTTCGGGATATGGGCATGGTGTCTTCCAGAGTCGAAAGAGTGACGGATTCTTTATAAAGAATACCCTTTAAAACACAGATTACTGCCCATGAATCACAATCAAAGATTGTGTTTTGTCTATGCCTTCGATAAGCTGGAGCTTCTGCAGAAGGACAGTATCAAATTCCCTGACGTCTTTAACGGCAATGATCGCCACCAGATCATAGCCTGAGACGATGTCTGCCCGTTCTACGAACGGAAGTTTTCTGATTTCATCTGCAAGGTCATACTGGGTCTTTTTTTTCTGTTTCAGCGTAGGGAGGCTTGCAGAGATAAGGACATAGGCGACAAATCCCTTGCCTGTTTTTTCGGAGTCCAATTCCACAGTAAATTTTTTGATGATGCCTTCCTGCTTCATCCGCCGGATGCGGTGGTGAATGGTGGTTGCTGGCAGAAGCGTCTTTTTGGCAATCTGGCGTGTAGTATATTCGGCGTGCTCGCAAAGCACGTCAAGAATTTTCTGGTCTTTTTCGTCGAGAGAGTAAGTCATGATGGAACACTAGTTCCATTAATTATATAAATGTTGGTAGTGTCTTACTAAAGATACTTTAATTTTGTATGAAGAAAATTTCCCCATGTCCAGACTTTGGTTGCTTGTCCTTCGATTATTGCTGGTGTCAGTTTTTCGTTGATAGGTTTCATGAAATTCCAGTAGAATTGGAATA
>JACRKK010000045.1 GCA_016219795.1 Candidatus Woesearchaeota archaeon
ACATCCATGAAAAAGCACTTTAGTGTTCTATCCTGTTCCCATTATGTGATTCCAACGTGTGCATTTTCATGGAAAACGCAGGGTTAAAGAAAATCGGCCCGAGCGAAGCGAGAATGCCGCCGGTCTATTGACCGGCGGTGGCCGATTTTCTTTTTACTAAACAGCAAAATATATAAATAATTGGCGTTCCTTTTCCGAGTTATACATCTGAATGGGGGGAATTTACCATGATAAATGTAAGTATGATTGCTATTGTTGTCAGTTTTGTTGCATTGCTCTATGCAGGCTATCTTTCAATGAATATCCTGCGCTTAAAGCCAGGTTCGGCAAAGATGCAGGAGATTTCCAATGCCATTAAAGAGGGTGCGATGGCCTACATGGCGCGCCAATACAAGACCATTGCTATCTTTGCAGCAGTTATTGCTGTTATCCTGGGCGTGCTTTTTGGCCTGCACGTTGCGTTGGGATTCCTGCTTGGAGCCGTTTTCTCAGGCATTTCCGGCTATATTGGGATGAGCATTTCTGTGCGTGCAAACGTCCGGACTGCAGAGACTGCGCGCAAAGGTATCAAGGAAGCACTGGATGTTGCCTTTAAGGGCGGCTCTGTAACAGGGATGGCAGTTGTTGGTCTTGCGCTTCTTGCCGTTAGCGTGTTCTATTCTTTCTATCCTGATCCCAAGATGCTTGTGGGACTTGGTTTTGGAGCATCTCTTATCTCTCTTTTTGCAAGAGTGGGTGGTGGTATCTACACCAAAGCAGCAGATGTGGGTGCAGACCTTGTGGGAAAAGTGGAGGCAAACATTCCTGAAGATGATCCCCGAAATCCCGCAACCATTGCTGATAATGTAGGGGACAATGTTGGAGATTGTGCAGGGATGGGTGCTGATCTTTATGAAACGTATGTGGTGACTTTGCTTGCAGCCATGTTGCTTGCGGTGATCCCATCAGTTTCCCAGACTTATGCCTATGCCGTGGAATATCCCCTGTTGCTCGGATGTGTTGCCATCATTGCATCCATTCTGGGAACGTTTTTTGTGCGGCTTGGGAGCTCAGAAAATATCATGGCTGCGCTCTATAAAGGCCTGATTGCTGCAGGTGTTTTTTCAGCTATCGGCTTTTATGCGGTAACGGTCTATACCGGCAACAGTATCAATCTATTCTATGCAACTATAGTAGGGCTTGTGATTACCCTGCTGATGAATGTGATTACTGAATATTATACCAGCACTAAATATGGACCTGTTAAATCCATTGCTGCAGCTTCTGAGACGGGGGCAGGCACGAATCTCATCAAAGGCCTTGCTGTCGGCATGCAGTCAACGCTGTTCCCTGTACTTGTGATTTGCGCAGGTATTATTGCCGCCTACTATTTTGCAGGCATCTATGGTGTTGCGATTGCAGCAGTGGCCATGCTTTCGTTGACGGGCATTATTATTGCGCTCGATAGCTACGGGCCTATTACCGATAATGCAGGCGGTATTGCGGAGATGGCTGGTCTTGACAAAAAGGTGCGGGACGTAACTGATGCGCTGGACGCTGTGGGTAATACCACCAAGGCAGTCACCAAAGGATATGCCATTGGTTCTGCAGCACTTGCAGCACTTGCGTTGTTCGCTGCATTTAACGAGGAAATTGCCGGCTATCTGCAGCAGCCAGTGCAATTTTTGCTTACAGATCCGGCAGTGCTTGTCGGTCTGTTTATAGGAAGCCTGCTTCCTTTTGTTTTCTCTTCTCTCTGTATGAACGCCGTAGGTAGTTCTGCAGAGAAAATTGTTATTGAAGTGAGAAGGCAATTTAAGGAAATCAAAGGAATTATGCAGGGCAAAGCAAAACCGGAGTATGGCAAGTGCGTTGACATTGTCACTAAAGCCGCGCTTAGGAACATGATTCTTCCTGCAGTACTTGCCATTGCAAGCCCGCTTCTGGTTGGGCTCTTGCTTGGGGTCAAGGCATTGGGTGGATTGTTGATGGGGGTCATTCTCTCTGGTCTGATGATGGCACTCTTCATGTCCAATGCAGGTGCTGCCTGGGACAACGCCAAGAAGCTCTTTGAGCAGGAAGGAAAGAAAGGGACTGATGGCCATAAGGCGGCAGTTGTTGGAGACACGGTAGGGGATCCTTTCAAGGATACTGCAGGTCCGGCACTGAACGCACTAATCAAGGTCATCAACACGTTTGCTATCGTATTTGTGCCCCTGTTCCTGGTATATGGAATAAGTCTTATTTAGAAACTTTTAAATAGGACTTCCTAACTCACCCTGTTAAAGGTAGTATTATACGGAGGGAAATTTATGTCCACTAAACAGGTTAGCGTCGGTTCATTGCAGAAAGGTAGCTTCGTTATTATTGATGGAGTCGCCTGTAAGACCGTTGATACTCAGACGTCAAAACCAGGCAAACACGGCCACGCCAAAGTGAGGCTGACTGCCGTTGGCCTTTTGGACGACAAGAAGCGTATTGTTGTCATGCCAGGTCACGACAACATTGATTCACCTCTCGTTGAGAAAAAAAACGCTCAGGTTCTTTCTATCCATGGAGATGTTGCCAATGTCATGGACGCGGAAAGCTATGAGACTTTTGATCTTAAGATTCCAGAAGAACTCAAGGAGACCTGCAAGGAAGGGTCTCAGGTGCTGTATTGGATAATTCTGGCAGATAAAGTGATGAAACAGGTACGGAGTGAATAACTATGACTAAAATCCCAGAAGCAGAAGCACGCTTGTTCCGGAACAAATTTGTTTGCAGGAACTGCAAGACGACGGTTCGGGCACCGAACCTCAAAGTGCTTGCAGGCAAGATTAAGTGTCCCAAATGCAACGGCAAAGTGCTTCGACCTGTTCGAAAGAAATAAATAGGATGAGCTTTTTTACTTTTTTCATGTCGCTTACGTCATGGATGGATTTTCAGGTTGTTAGTGCTATTGTATTTGCAGTGGTACTAGGCTTGCTTTGCATTATCTATCGCAAACGGTTGTCAGTGCAGGGTGCTTTTCCTTTTTTCTATCTTATTATGTACCGAACGAAGGTAGGCATATCCTGGATGGACAGGGTTGCCAAAAAATACCGCCCACTGGTTGTCTTATTTGGATATATTGCCGTAGGCATTGGATTTGTGGGGATGGGTCTTGTCTTTTTTACGCTAATCCAGATGCTGGTCCAGGCAGCTACGAAGCCTGCTGTTGTAGAGTCGGGCATTTCGTTTGTGTTGCCGTTTATGAGCGTGCCGGGGATTGGTTATTTGACGTTCTGGAACTGGATTCTGGCCATCCTTATCCTTGCAGTGGTGCATGAGGCTGCGCACGGCATTGTGGCGCGGGCCTATGGCATGCAGGTGAAGTCAACAGGTCTTGCTATTTTTGCCATTGTTGCGCCATTCATCCCTGCAGCGTTTGTAGAGCCGGATGAGAAGAAGCTGCAGAAGGAGAAGGATATTGTGCAGTACAGCCTTTTTGCAGCAGGGCCCGTGGCCAATCTTGCGCTTGCGCTTGTGGTCTTTCTCCTGCTTTCATTTGTGTTGGTACCTTTGGGGGAAAGCATGAGCACCCCTGCTGGTGTTACCATGGATGTCATCAATGAAAGTTATCCCTCTTATGCTGCAGGCATGGGCAATGGAACGCTCATCAGTTTCGTGGATGGTGTAGAGGTGAAGCATGGGGATGCCTTCATTGCAGCGTTGACCTCTTTAAGGGCCGGTGAGAACGTGAGTATTGGCAATGAGAATACGACCTATACGCTGACCGCCATTGCGTCTCCAGATGGCAAGCGGGGTATGATTGGTGTGACGAATTTCCGTGATTATAGGGTTGTTAAGCCAGGATTTGGGGTTTGGTATGGTGGATATGAGGCATTACGGGAATCCTTGCGATGGTTATGGATACTGAATCTTTTGGTTGGTTTTGCCAACTTTATGCCGCTATGGATTGTGGATGGAGGTCGGATGCTCCAGACTGCACTGCGTAGTGTTATAGCGGATCAGAAGAAGGCCGATCGGGTTTGGCATATGGTGGGCACGGCGACCCTTGCCCTGATAGTTCTTGGACTAGTTATCCAATATGCCGGGAATCCGTTTATCTAAAAGAAACCCAGGAGTAAGCTGTCAGATTCTTTCTGGAAGCTTTTGAGCGTAGGTGGTATATCTCTTAGTGTGGTGGCAAGCACTGCTGCCTGCATATCTGAGAAGTCATAGAGTCTGGTATTATTCTTGATGGTGTTGTAGGATATGGTTTTGCGTCTCAAAGGGTCACCTCTAAATAGTCCGGTTAAAAGTATATTAGTATACTAATATTTAAATCTTTGTTTTTTGGGTTAAGTAAGGCCTCAGAACTTATATCTGCACGATAACCCCCTGTGGGCCTGGGTTGATAATAGTGGTTTTGCCTATCTGGTCCTTTATTCCTGCGTTTTCATGGAAATGACCACAGAAACAATAGTGGGGCTGTGTTTGCTTAATGAACGCTGCGAATGATTTGTTGCCGCAATGTTCATCTAATATGGCATCTACTCTGGTTTTATAGGGTGGTGCATGCGTCACCAAGATAAGAATGTCGTCTTTTCTTATTGATTTTCTCCAGGCACTCTCAAAAAGATGGATGTCTGGATCTCTCTGAGAAAAGCCGCCACCGCCACAGCCGAGGAACAGAACGTTTTGCATCCTATGGGCTTTACCGTGAATGAAATGAAGGTTCTCAAAGAGGCTGCAGCCTTTTCTTGTGGCCAAAGCTGTTTCATGGTTTCCATGCACCAGAAGGATGGGGATATTAAGATGGTTAAGAGTGAAGAGGATGTGTTCCATATCCTGTTCAAAGACCGTAAAATCACCGGCGCAGATAATGATATCCGGCTTTTCTTTGCGCACTTTGGAGAGCAGCTTCTCCATTGCTTTCTTGCTGCCGTGAAGATCCACAAACGCCAGTAGTTTCATGTCAGCTCAGGTGTTGATGTCCTATAAAAAGGTTGACAATAATATTTATTAAGTATACCTAATGGTGTGATAGCATGAACAAACTCCTCTTCGGCACCGCAGGCATCCCGTTAAGCACCAAGAAATCAGGTACGGTTGAAGGCATCAAAAGAGTCAGAGAACTGGGCCTTGACTGTCAGGAGATGGAATTTGTGCATGGAGTCAAGATGGGCGCAGAGCTTGCAGCCCAGGTCAAAAAAACTGCGCAGGACGAAAATGTTGTCTTGACCGCCCACGGCCCGTACTACATCAACTTGAATTCTGCAGAAAAGGAGAAGCAAGGTGCAAGCATCACCCGCATTTTGGATACGGCCCGCGTCGCCAACCTGTGTGGCGGCTACAGCATCACCTTCCATCCTGCATTCTACCAGGGCGCATCCTCTGAGAAGGTCTATCCTGTGGTTAAAGATGCGCTCAAGACTATTATCAAAACCCTCAACGACGAAGGCAACAAGATATGGGTGCGGCCTGAGACCACAGGCAAACCAACCCAGTTTGGGACGGTTGAGGAAATCCTGAAATTAAGCCAGGAGATAGAGCAGATCATGCCCTGCATCGATTTTTCTCATCTGCATGCCAGAACCAACGGCAAGTGGAACACCAAAGATGAATTTGATACTGTGCTTTCCCACGTGGAGAAAACGCTTGGAACAGATGGCCTGCAGAACATGCACATCCATATTTCAGGCATCGCCTACGGCGAGAAAGGAGAGAAACATCATCTGCTCTTGGATGAATCTGATTTAAAATACAAAGACCTGATGCAGGCATTTCATGACTTCAAAATCAAGGGTGTTGTCGTCTGCGAAAGCCCCAACATTGAAGGGGATGCGCTCCTCTTACAGAAGACGTATGGCTCTTGCTGATAATTATTACCACTCCTTTTATATCCCTTTCAATAATTTACAAAGAAAAGCGTAGTCTCTCTCGTAATCTTTATATCCCTCATCGTCTTCTCAGAGGAAAAGTATCCCTCTAACGGTGAAAACATGACCATTAATGAAATTGTTGAAAGAGTTGCAGACGGCGGAAACTTACTAGAAAATCTTCGCCGCATTAAGCCTGGGAGCTGGCAGACTGCAAGTAGGGTCTATGCTGCATGGAATGTAGGTGTTCCTATAGAGGGGGTATATGTCAATCTCATGGCAGGTTATGGGAAGGAAAGTAACGACCAAGCTATTTTTAGTCTTTATGGTCCGGATGGAAACCTTCTTGCTGATGAACGGTTCCAGGAAGCAGCCTATAATGGCATTCTAAACGATGGGTTTTTTATTCCTTCAAGAAAAATGAAGATGCACGTCACATCTGTTGCGCCCCTTGTAATGGTGAATTATTCTGATTTGCATGTCAAAACTGAGGGCTGTTCTGAAACGTATGGCTTTATTGAGGCTTTGGATGAAAATACTGTAGAGGAAAAATGCGTGCTGAAAGCAGTTTATGGTTCTGAGAATCCAGGCAAAGGAAAGAGGGTTTATCTTTTACGGGAAAATGTTGTTTTGGAACAATTAAAGAATAGGGACCATGATGACTTGATTGTGCGGGCATGCGACCTCTACAACGACCATATTTTTGACGCTGACAGGAGGTATCTGAGCAGCCCCAGTTGTGCTGTCCGCGGGATACGTCGTGATGTTGCCCAAGGTGTGGTTCGGTGTCAGGAATTAACCGCTAGCAATTAATGCCAGACCTAAGTAGCTGATCATATTGTTATGTCTGGCAAATTTTAGTCAGCGATTAACGATATGACTTATTTTTGTCGCTGACTAAATTAACACAACCCTTATTAATTCCTTGATTTATTTCTCCAGTAATGACCCAACTAACCCTCTACCTGGACAAATCCCTGGAGGAAAATGCCGGCATCTATTTTGACAAGGCAAAAAAAGCCAAGAAAAAAATAGAGGGCGCAACAAAAGCACTTGAGATTGCCAGGCAAAAGCTTGCTGAACTGATGGCAAAGCAGCAGGCAGAAGATGCAGCAAGACCTGTAAAGAATGCTGCACGCAAGAAAGAGTGGTATGAAAAATTCAGATGGTTCTACACCTCAGATGGTCTGCTGGTGATAGGAGGCAGGGATGCGGCCACCAATGAGATGGTTATCAAAAAACATACGGAAAAAAGGGATCTGGTGCTTCATACGGATATGGCAGGCAGCCCGTTTTTTGTAATCAAAGCGCAAGGGAAAGATGTGCCCCTGACCAGCATTGAAGAGGCGGCAGACGCTACCTGCTCATTCTCCAAGGCGTGGAAGCTTGGGCTTGGGATGACATCTGTCTTCTATGTGGATCCTGAGCAAGTTTCCAAGGAAGCAAACCCTGGTGAATATATGGGCAAAGGAGCTTTCATGATTAGGGGCAAGACCCATTATGCGAAGAACAGGGCCAATCTTGCGCTTGGCATCTTTCATGACGCAATCATGGCAGGACCCCAAACTGCCATAACGAAACACTGCAGCCAGTATCTTGTTGTTGTGCAGGGAGATGATAAACCAAGCGACGTTGCAAAAAAGATAAAAGCAAAACTTGGCTTCTCTGACCTGGATGAGATTATCAGGGCACTGCCTGCGGGTGGGGCTGCGCTGAAGAAGTGAGCTATTTTTTGAGTGCTAATTGTGCCATTTCACCAAGAGTTTTTAATCCGGCAGGATATTTAGTTCCCCCAAGATATTTAAGTGCTTTGGCCGGGTTACTCGTTAATAGTTCTGCAGCTGCAAGCACTTGCTTTCCGTACTCATCAACATTTGGGACGCCCCTCACATAAATTCCACCGGAATGTTGATAGAGATTACCCATACCGCTGACAACCTGCAGGTGATCTGAATCCTGCAACTGAACAGGCTGGGCAATAGCATGGTCTTTTGCGTGTTTTTTCACATATTCCGGATCAAGAACCCTAACATAAAATGCCGTATTCGTTATGTTCTCTGGAGTATAGACCCCACAAATCAGCTTGCGAAGCTGCTCTCCATACTTTCCATTCACTTGCCATTGCTTGTAGTGTTTTTGTGCAGAGCCTCCAAGTTCTATTTCTTCCAGAGGAATCTTGACAACACGCAGTTCTGTCTCAACTTTCTGAAGCAAGGCTTTTTTTATATCATCCATTGCCTCATTCTCTAGATTGTAGAATTCATTTGATATAAGCTGGTTCATTGCAGCCACAAAGTGTTCTGGAGTAAAAAGGGGATTGTGCTTTCTACGAACAGCGTAAAGATGGGGTATTCCATGCTCCATTGTATAGAGAATTTTGGGTAGTGTCTTATTAAAGATACTTTAATTTTGTATGAAGAAAATTTCCCCATGTCCAGACCTTGGTTGCTTGTCCTTCGATTATTGCTGGTGTCAGTTTTTCGTTGATAGGTTTCATGAAATTCCAGTAGAATTGGAATA
>JACRKK010000047.1 GCA_016219795.1 Candidatus Woesearchaeota archaeon
TAACACTTTTGAATGTAATTTCTGCGGTGCCAAATGGCACCGCTTAAAGCCAAGAATGACTTTGAGTGGAAAAATGGTTGATTTACCACCAAAACTAAGTAGACTTTTAAAAAACAGAAAATAACTTTTCAATATCACCGTTGGTAATAGGAAAACGCCTGCCTGAGCCGAATGCTTTGGAACTCACCTTTGGTCCTGGAGGAAGCTGATGCCGCTTGTACTCGCTGCGCCTGACCGCATCTGCAACTTTGCTAACCACTGCCTTGGGAAAACCAAGAGCCACAGTTTCTGCCTGACTTTTGCCCTCCTCAAACAGTGCATGAAGGATACGGTCCAGAACATCATAAGGAGGAAGGGAATCTGTATCCTTCTGGTTATGCCGAAGCTCCGCCGTCGGCTCCCGTGCAATAATAGAAGAAGGGATCAATTGCCTCAAACGGTTAATGTAAGCAGCCAGCTTATAGACTGAAGTCTTGTACACATCAGAGAGAAGCGCAAACCCGCCTGCAGTATCCCCATAAAGCGTGCAATAGCCGCAGGCAATTTCCGACTTGTTGCCAGTAGTAACCACCAGATGGCCTTCGGCATTGGAAAAGGCCATGAGAATGTTACCTCGTATACGCGCCTGAATATTCTCAAGAGCAGTATGAGGCTCCTTTATCCGCAGCAGCTTCTTGTATTCGTTATACATCTGCTGGATAGAAATTACCCTAAGAGGGATTCCCAGATTTGACGCAAGCACTTTGGCATCAGCCGCACTTTGCCCTGACGTAAAAGAAGAGGGCATGAAAACACCCACAACATTCTTCTTGCCTAATGCCTCAACCGCAAGGCTTGCAGTAACTGCGGAATCAATTCCACCACTAACACCTACCACCACAGAAGAAAACCCGTTTTTATGCACGTAATCGCGCAGGGCAAGCACAAGTGCGTCATGCATATCCTGTATAGCATTCTCCATCAGGCAGACAGGCTGACTCTGTAAGTCAGCCATCAGCAAATCCTCAGAGAATGCACGCGCCTGCGCAATGACTTTCCCTTCGGCATTAACAACGCAGCTCCTGCCGTCAAAAACAAGGTCGTCCTGGCCCCCCACCATATTTACATAAACTAAGGGGAGGTGAAATTTGCGAGCATGATTTATCAGGATGTTCTTCCTCTGGGTCATCTTCTCTTTTTCAAATGGTGAGGCAGAAAGGTTCACACAAAGCGTTGCTCCCTGCTTTGCAAGAACAGCCAGAGGACTGGGCTCCACCCAAATATCCTCACAGATAGTTATTGCAACCCGTTCACCAGCAAGAGAAAATATCCTCCAGGACTGCGCCTCTGCAAAATAGCGTTTCTCATCAAAGACACCATAGTTTGGCAGATGGGTCTTATGCTGAACCCCAACTATTTTCCCGTCAGATACCACCGCGGCAGCATTGTAGATATTTCCATATTTCTTATCAACAAAACCGATGACCGCTGCCATGCCTTTGGTAAAAGGGAGTATGCGCTCAAGTGCCTTCCTGTTCTGCTCAATAAAGAAATCATCCTGCAGCAAATCTTTTGGAGGGTAGCCGATGATGCAAAGTTCCGGGAAAACAACAAGTTTCGCACCGGACACCTTCGCTTTCTTGAGTGCTGCTAGTATCATCTTTGCGTTGGCTGTGCAGTCACCTAAGAAAGGATTAATCTGGGCAAGACAAATGCTGCTCATGGTTTGTGGAGTCCTTCTGAAGCGGTTCCCTCCTTTACTTCAGGTACCTCTTCATCATCCTTGGCTTTTATGATATGGAAACTATCACCCTTATGGGTACTTAAATCATCAAGAAATTGTTGCTGCTCCTTTTGCTCATGATATTTATCCCACCTGCGCTCTTTTCCAAACAGGAAATTGATGACCAAAAGAGTAATAATCGCAAGTATACCAACAAAGAAAACGACAAGAGTAGTGGCTGTGCCTCTGACCCTAATAGTTGAGAATCCTGTTATCCCTTTTAATCCATCACCTAGTTTCTGCAGAGTGCTACGCCCGTCCTCTGAATTATTGAAAAGGTATATTGTACCATTTCCATCTCCAAGGTTAATGGCATAGGTACCTGTAGGAAGCATGGAGGAAAGATTAAGGGAAGTCGTCTGATTGGGTGCCAATTTCACTTGAGGATACAACGTCTCTTTCTGTTTCCCATCACTGACCCCTATCCCCATTGCTCGCTTGACAGGAACATTACCAACATTTTTAATAATAATCAGCCCCTCTTCATATGAGGAAGAAAGGCTTTCAACACTTTCTACCTTAAGTACATCTTTTTTCTGAAGGTGCTTAGACGAACTCAAGAGGGTGTATTGTCCAGGTGTTGCTGTAGCAAAGAAGGAATAGCTTACAGCATTCCCTGGGGGCACATCCTGTCTAAAAATAAGTTTTTTGTCAGGACCCCAGAGTTCAAGGGCTACCGGTAAAGATATGATTTTATTAGCCTGGTCATAAAGTACAGGTTTGACGGTCATGTTTTCACCGGGCAGGAAAACAACAGCATTAAGCTCATGGAAAAGCCGCTCCTCCTTCTGTGCAACAGTGACGTCAATTGTGCTTGTGCCAAAATTACCCTGTTTATCCTGTATAGTAAAAACTATGGCATGCGTACCTGCAGGCATTTGCTTGGGAACATTAATGCTGCCTTCAAAGAAATTGTCTGTTATTGTAAAAGTGTTCTCAGCAGTCCCAAGCTTCACTTTGATGGTTTCCCCATCCAATGTTGATGGCCGCTCGTGCCGCGCTGTTCCTTTGAAAAAGAACTCCTCTCCTGGCAGGGCAGACGTCCTATCCATATCAACTGCGATGCTGATATTGGTAAGGATGGTAAGGGTAGTAATGTTGGTAATTTGGTAATTATTGGAATCGTCACTGGTCACGTCAACAATAAGATTATAGACTCCGCTTTTCATCTGGGTAATCTGCTTGTCAATACTTACTTTTCCATCTTTAAGGGTAACGGTGGCAAGGGACACTAATCTGCTATTGTTGGACACTGAAATACGGGCAGTCCCTTCTACATTCTCTCCGCTAAGCTTGTAAACAGTTCCCTGCATAATAAAGTGTTCCCCAAGCTGCAATTGGTTGTCTTTTATCCAGAATGTACCCTGCAGTTCCCTGGTAACAGTGAATGGGGGTGAGATTACTGTTTCGATGTCTGCATTTGCGCTGCTGACAATGAATTGGAAAGCGCATGTACCGGTAACTGTTGTTGGGATGCTGACCTCTACTAATCCAAGGTCTGAGAACAGGACTTTACCCTTAGCCGGAAGCTGGATCTTGCTTCGGAAGAGTTCTGCCTGCTGGCTACCGCAGGCAAGGACCACCCTAAATGTGCCGTCAATTTGAAAATCTGAGATGATATACCCGCCGAGGTTTAGTTGATCCTGAAAGTTATATGCCTGCCGGAAACCGCTTGCAATATAAATTTTTGCATGAGCAAATGGGACTACCAGAAAAATAAGGGCAAAGATAATAAGCAGGCGTTCGGCTTTCATTACCCCATGCTATCATTTGCTCTATATATATTTTATGTTAACTTGACAGCTTGATAATTCCAAATGCAACCAGAAGTGCAAAAAGGCCCAGCAGAAGCATCAGGTACCACCCATATGTCACGATAGCTTCCATGATCTGTTCTGTAGTAAGCGGCTTCTGCTCCTGTTTCATATGGTTGCAGTACCATGGCAAGTATATAATCTTTTCTCAAATGGATTAGTCAAAGGCCGATAGGTTTTTATATATGGGAAGAGTATTACCCCCTAGAATGAGCAAAACTGCTAAGTTCCATATGGATATGGACAGGTACCTTGCAGGCATCAAAGAACATCCGCAAATACTGGCGACAAAGCCAAGGTGCTCCTTCTTTGCAGACCATGCAAAACGGGATCAGGAAATATTAAAGCAGCTAAACCAGAACAGCAACCCAAACCAGATTTATATTGTCGAGACCACTCCCAGGTTCCAGCGTTTGCTTAATCGAATCTCGCTCTTTTATCTACAGCACCTTCGCCGAAAACCTAAATATTAAGTCCCTTCCTGCCAACTTGTCAGGTACTTCTTCTGCTCAGGTGTCAGCGTGTCAATGGTTATACCCATCGCTGCAAGCTGGAGCCGGGCAATCTCTTCATCCCGTTCTTTGGGTAGCACATAGACCTTGGGTTGCAATTTGCCTTTGTTTTTCACCAGATATTCGCAGGCAAACGCCTGATTGCAGAAAGACATAGCCATAATCATAGAGGGGTGGCCTTCTGCCGCAGCAAGGTTGATGAGGCGGCCTTCTCCCAGGATATAGACACGTTTGCCATCAAGCATAAATTCATCCATGAACTGCCGGATTTTTCTTGATGTTGCAATCTTTCTTAAGCCATTGATATTGATTTCCGCATCAAAATGGCCTGAGTTAGCGAGGATAGCACCATCTTTCATCAGTTTCATGTGCTTCACATCGATGACATTCTTATTGCCAGTCACCGTCACAAAAATATCACCTATATGTGAAGCGTCCTCAAGCGGCATCACCCTAAAACCATCCATGACTGCCTGTAGTGCCCGGAAGGGATCAACTTCCACCACAACAACATTGGCATCCATGCCCTGTGCACGCTTTGCAACACCTTTA
This sequence comes from Candidatus Woesearchaeota archaeon, assembly GCA_016219795.1. GTDB lineage: Archaea > Nanobdellota > Nanobdellia > Woesearchaeales > JACRKL01 > JACRKK01. Next base: position 4,641 of record JACRKK010000047.1, read on the forward strand.
CCGCAGTCGCCATATCCGCAGACAACAAACGTCTTGCCGGCGATGATGACGTTGGTCGCCCGCAGGATTCCATCGATCGTTGACTGACCCGTTCCCTTAAAGTTGTCCATCAAATGCTTGGTAGATGATTCATTGACTGCAACCATGGGGTACCTCAAAGCCTTGTCCTGTTCCATCGCGCGCAAACGGATGACACCGGTTGTTGTTTCCTCGCATCCTCCTATGATGTCCTTAATAAGCTCAGGAAATTTGTTATGGATCTCTGCGACCAGATCGCAGCCGTCGTCAATGGTGATTTGGGGCTTCTGCTTGATGACATGGGTAAGATAACGATAATAATCTTCCTTAGTCTCACCCTTGTACGCCCATATTTTGACACCTTCTTTTGCCAGGGCAGCGCAGACATCGTCCTGTGCTGAGAGAGGATTGCAGCCGGTGATAGACACATCAGCACCTGCTGCCTGAAGCGTTCTGACAAGGACTGCAGTCTCTTTAGTGACGTGGAGTGCCATCCCTACCCGGATGCCTTTAAGCGGTTTTTCTTTGGCATAACGTTTCTGCACCTGCATCAGGGCGCCCATCTCGGCCTGAGCCCATTCAATGTTCCTAATGCCTTGCTCTGCAAGCTTGATGTCTTTCACTTCATATGTTTTTGTTGTATCCATTGATATCACCTCATAAATAGATAAGTAGGTAAATAATGAGTGGAATAGTGAGGAGAGAGAGGAGGGTATTAAAGCTTACTGCTGATGCTGCAAGTTTATCGTCAGCGTCAAATTCTTTTGCAAAAGAGTAAGTGGCAACAGCGGTGGGCATGGCCATCATCAGGATGCCAACCTTCATGGTCTCCATATCCGTCGGTAAAAGCCATGCAAAAACCGCAAATGCTGTCAGAGGTGCAATCGCCAGCTTAAAGAGGGCACTGGTAATATTTGTTGAGAGATACACTTTGAGGTTGGATGCATCTATCCTAGTCCCTATGACCATAAGCACAAGGGGAAGGCTGATGTCAGAGAGCAGGTCCATCGCTCTGATAATAGCATGGGGTAATGGGATGGAAAGGGCTGAGAATAGGATACCCAAAAGCGTTGAAACAAAAAGGGGGTTGGTGACTGTTTTCTTGAATACATAAAAAAGGCCATAACGTTTACCGCTGAGTAATATCGCAATCGTAAGCCCTACATAGACTGGCACGAGAATACCCTGCAAAATTGCTGCTTTTGCAACCCCACTTTGGCCCAGGACTGCAAAGACTACCGGCAGGCCAAGATAACCAAGATTTGCCCGAAAACAGCAGGTGGTGAAGGACCCTCTTTTTTTCGGGTCCATCTTCCAACTGAGGGGATATGCAAAAACAAACAACAAAATAGTGACTGCAATTCCTGTGGCAACAAGTTGCAGTGAAAATACCTGAGTTATGGAAAACTGTGCAATGCTGCTGAAGAGAAGCGCAGGCAGTGCTATATAAAAAGCAACTTTGTTGAGGGCAGACGCTTCCTCTTCATTGAGGAATCGATAATGCTTCAGGGCGTAGCCCAAGACGATAAGAAGAAATAAGGGGATGATGAGTGTTATGATATCCATCTCTGGCAGAGGAGAGGGGGGTTTTATATAGTTTTTGCCAACAAAATTTATAAAGAATAAGGTACTTTCACCACTTTAACATGGAGTCAAGATACCTATATCTGGCTTACCTGCTCTTTTGGGAATTGAGCATTATTACTTTGTTCCTGTTTTTTGTCTGGGTGGCATGGCCCGTGTCCATGCTTGAATTAGTGCTGCTTTTCTTCTGTTACGTCATTGTCCTTTCGTTTTTCTACCTGCATCTCAAGACAAAAAAATATGAGAGATCCCTTGACAATATTGAATTTGCTCTGCTGCAACTTAACGGACTCATGCATGAACAGCACACCCTTGCAGAAGCTGCCAATAACAGGCTTTCCCTACTCCAGGAGGAAGTAAATACCGCTAATGACGATATCCTCAAGGTGTCGAGGCAGGCAGTGCTCTTGGAAACCAGGCAGAAAGTATCTGAAGACGTTTCAAGAAAAGAGGGGGAGAATCTACGGCGTGCACTTGAGGGATTGAGCAATATGGCCGGAGGCACTGGAAAAAAGATAGAGGCCCTTGCCAAGAAGAATCAAGCAGTCACAACAACACTCCAAAAGCAGAAGAAAGAAGCTACCACATCAGGCAAGGCTACGCGTAAACTCCTCAGACGCATCATACGTTTAGAGAAAAAGAAGAACAAATTGAAGTAAAAAATAGCAACCGTATCCTAACAAAAGCAGACCAACTGCTTTTGAAAGTCTGGTTATTACAAGGGTACTTACTCTTGCCTTTGTCAGTTGCATAACCCCAGCGATGCCCAAAAAAAATAGCATCGCACCCAGGGCGATAAGAATAATGTTCAACAAGGCTGTTGCAGGAACATCATACTGCGCAAGGTATGCTCCTCCAATGGAGACCCAGACTGCAATGGTAAGAGGACTTGAAACAGCAAGCAAAAAACCACTATAAACAGAATTTCTGTTTGATATCTTCACGCTAACTGTGGTTCCCTTTGTTTTCCAGGCAACCGTACCTATCCAAAAAAAAACAGCAGAACCCAACACAAAAAAAGTGGCTCGGAGGGCAGGGTTCAATAAAAAAGAACCAATGCCAAAAAACGTAAGGAGAAGGACGGTTGCATTAGCCAGAAATTCACCTATTGCAAGGAATGCCCCACACCAAAAACCACGCAGGAGCGACCGCCTCATGACTTCAAAAAAAATAGGGCCGGGGATAGCTGCAAGCGATGTTCCAAGGATAATGCTTTCGATATATACCATACTACCAGAAACGCATAGGGACTGCATCTTTCTTTCCTAGGCATACAACGAGGGTTATTCTATAGGCATATGCCTATAAAATTTAAATATAAGTGTGTGCTTCCTCCCATAATATGTGGTACGCAAAGTTCAAAATACAGCACAAGAACTGCTGGATAACACCCTTAAGCAAGAAGTATGGGGTTGAGATTGTAGGGATACCTCTCAACATATTCGAAAAAGAGGGGGGGTATTATCACACAAACATCATTTTCCTTTCAGGAGATAAATCTGTCCAAAAAAAGATTGTTGAGGAACTGAAGAATAAGAAAAGCAGGTAGTGTCTTATTAAAGATACTTTAATTTTGTATGAATAAAATTTCCCCATGTCCAGACTTTGGTTGCTTGTCCTTCGATTATTGCTGGTGTCAGTTTTTCGTTGATAGGTTTCATGAAATTCCAGTAGAATTGGAATA
>JACRKK010000044.1 GCA_016219795.1 Candidatus Woesearchaeota archaeon
AACAAATTGATTGAAACTCATAAGAATCACCTCTTATTATCAATTCTTCGACGATAAACAACTATTTATACCTTTCGCTATTGACGAGAAAATAACATTAAAAAAGAAGAACTGAGGGGTTATTCAAAACTCTCTATATAATATCGAAGATATTACGATCAATCAGATATTCTGGATTGTCCTCCTTTTCCGCATAATGCTCTGCAATGTGCCGTTCCACACCAAATGCATGGCCTTCCCTAATAGATGGCACCCCTAATGCACCTGGGTTGCCTTGCTCAGCAACAACATGGTGTGTATATTCATGCACGAGTGACAGCACTTGCCCTTCACGCGGATACTTTCCACCCACTGGCAGACCAGTAAACTCCAGAAGTTTATCTGTGGGACGATAATGATTAATTGGTTCTCTAGTAGGAATATGCTGTGGCTTGGTTGCAAAGTGCATGTATCCCATTGTTGATATGGCAGCCATACTAGCCACTAATGGAGAATGGTGCAAAACCGCAAAAATTGAGCCTCCTGCGCCACACATAGCTACAAACAAATCCGAAAAATTATAGTTTGGAAGGTCATTATGTATTTGTGGAACTGCAATTTCGTCATGGTAAATAATCCTTGGGTCATCCACATGATCTATACCAAGAAACTTATTAACAGCAGCTTTCCCAGAAAGGTACTCTCCCCACACCTGACTTCTGTGTAATGGTGGGCTAAGACGAGTCTTCTGGCGTCTAAGTGAGGCTGAAGTTTGCAATGCTCCATGAAGCATCTCCTCTAGAGTTCCCACATTCTCACGCGTACCCCAGTCAAGGAGCATACCAACCCGGTTTCTGGCCTCCTGTAATTCTTCAGCTGTTAGTATTTCTTCAGCCAGACGGAGAAGCTCCTGTGTTTCGGTATCCATTTTGCATACTTAAAAAGCACCAGTATATAAATGTTTTGTTACTTTTGTGTAGTAATTTAATGAAGCAACAACCTTTTTAAACCCTCCGTCGTTTCTTGCAGAGATGCAAATTCCTGATGCCTACATTGCAGAGCTCTATGAAGAAATCCTTGCAAAGAAGCTGGGCAAGGAGGAAATAAGCAATATGAAGGCGAAGCTCTGCACCAAATACAGCTTAAAAAAGATGCCGACGGATTACGAGCTTCTGCTTGCAAAGCCGGACAAGCGGCTTACCAAATATCTCCAGACAAAACCAGTCCGAAGCATTTCAGGCGTTGCTCCTGTTGCCATTATGACCATGCCCAATTATTGCCCGCATGGCAAGTGCACCTTCTGCCCGGGTGGGCCGGGAAGCCCCTTTGGTGATGTCCCCATGTCCTACACCGGCAAGGAGCCAGCATCCATGCGCGGCATGCGCGCACATTGGGATCCTTATCTGCAGGTGTTCAACCGGCTTGAGCAGTATGTGGTCTTGGGACATTCCCCAGAGAAGGTGGATCTGATTATCATGGGCGGCACAGTCATGGCTGTGCCCAACAACTACGCAGAGGAATTTGTTGCCTATGCATTTAAGGCCATGAACGATTTTTCCACCATTTTCTACAAAAATGGAATATTTCAGTTCGAAAAATTTAAAGAATTTTTCGAGATAAATGCAGATGTTGGCTCCAAAGACCGTGTGGTAAACATCCACAAAAAGCTGCTTGCCATGAAAGGGGACGCTGAACTGGAAAAAGAGCAGGAGAAGAATGAGACTGCCCAGATACGCTGCATTGGCCTTACCATTGAAACAAAGCCAGACTGGGGCTTTGCAGAGCACGGCAACAGAATGCTGCATCTGGGCTGCACTCGTGTTGAGCTTGGTATACAGTCAACCTTCAACGAACCACTGTTAAAGACCGGCAGAGGCCACACTCTTATGGACAATATCCGCTCTATCAGAGAGCTAAAGGATTTGGGATTCAAATTGAACTTTCATTATATGCTTGGCCTGCCTGGCATGGACCCCTCAAAGGACTTAGAGGGCTTCAAACGCCTATTTTCCGACCCTGATTTCCAGCCAGACATGTTAAAAATCTATCCCTGCATGGTTATGGAGGGTACCGAGCTGTACAAACAATGGAAAACAGGCAGATACACGCCGTACACCACAGAAACTGCAGGCAAGCTGATTGCTGAATGCAAACGCTTTGTTCCCAAATACTGCCGCATCATGCGCGTGCAGCGTGATATTCCTACTTACAGGACGCAGGCAGGGGTTGACAGGACAAATCTTCGTCAGTACATTACGGAGATTATCACCAAAAATAAAATGGTGTGCCAATGCATCCGATGCAGGGAGATAAAGCAGGCAGTACCTTCTGATGAGGAGATTCTATATGGGGTGGTGCAGTATGCAGCATCAGGCGGCCAGGAATTTTTTATTGAAGCAAAGACTGCAGATGATAAACTGGTTGGTTTCTGCCGCCTGCGTTTTCCCTCTCAATCGCTTCGGCCAGAGATTACTACCTCATCTGCAATCGTGAGGGAACTGCATGTATATGGCCCTGCTGTACCTCTGGAAGATAGGGAGAAAGAAGCATCTCAGCACAGAGGTGTGGGCAAGCATCTGCTGCAGATGGCTGAGGATATTGCAAGCGTGCATCACAAGGACAAGATAGTGGTCATTTCCGGTGTTGGGGTACGGGAGTATTACAAAAAGCGCGGCTATGGGAGAGAGGGACCATATATGGTCAAACAATTATGAGACGAAATTCAGCTGCAGCACTTCAGGGACCTATCCTGGGGGTTAGGTATATCCCTGCCATGTACAGTTCAGAAGAAGCGCGCGTTCTTCCCAACGGACAGATCCAATGGAAAATCGGCGCACGTGAACTGGAGCTTGCAACACAGGGGTACCATCTCCTAGCGACTGTTGCCGATGAAGACCTTGCTGGATTTCCGCTTAAAATCCATCGCCCCGATATAGGCATCATTGTTGATCCGGTGGGATATACCCAAGAAAATTGGGCCACGCCTGATTACAGCCTTGTTGGAGTATATGACAACAGGGCCGAAAGCCATACCATTCCTCCTTGCACCCTGATGCTTGTCAGGCAGTATCTTGAGGCAGGGGGAACCAACAGGGGATGTGCATTTCTGGATTACCGGTATGAACAGTTTATGCGCCTTGCAGAAGGAAGTAGCACATGTACTCGTGAATATGTTCTCCATACTGATCCGGGTGCAGTCAACGGATTTTTGTATCTTGCAGAGAAAATGGAGGACCATGGTATGGCACAGCAGGGGGGGGAACTTGTGGAGTTCATCCTTTCGCATAATCCCTTTGCACACCTTTCACTTAAGCATGCAGTTGAACATCATCCGGCTTGTATTGATGCAGAGCGCTATACCCCACTACTCTATTTGAAAGGGGCACATCTATCCTCCTGAAACATTTATAAATGGATCTCCATTCGCTTGGGGGAATGGGTTTAACACCTAAAGAAGCAAGAGCAGGAAGGCTTGAGGATTTGACTTTGCTTGCTTCTGAAGTTCCTACATTTGTACCACATGATGCACGCCCATCGGGCATTAGCCAGCCCGTGGTGGAATTAGCCCCAACAGAAAAAGTAAGACCACCCTATACGCCTTGCGGACACGCAGGTGATGATTCTTCTCCCGCAGTATCCACCATATATAAATATGGAGAAAAGACGATAGACCTTGCGGTGGAGGGATGGGTTTTTGTAGCTTCCAAAGAGATGGGTGCTTCGCTAAAAGAGTTTGGAGGGATGTTTACTTACCAAAAGGATGGAATTGAGCATTGCATTAGTGAAACAGCTTATAGTAAAACACCATGGCAGGTAGCACTCCCTCTGGGAATAAAATCATTTTACCAGCGTGGAAACGGAATTAATCCCTTACTACCTCCAGAAGTCCTTGCAGAAGCAAAACAGTATCTTTCTTTATCTACTGAGAAACAAAAAGAATTTCTGGAGCAGGTTTACCTGCAAGCAACAGGTGAAAATGGAGGACACTACGCACAGTTGTTAGCAAAAAAAATTACCACTTCACCCATTCTCCTTAACTATTTTGCTGACAAGATGGAAGGGCATGGTATGCAAAAAGAAGCGCTGGGTGTTGTCAACGCTGTTTTAAAGAATATCCCGCAAGCAAGAGACGCGCTCTTGCAGACAGCAAAAGCAGTGCCAGGCGCAAGCGATGTTCTGTGGTATGGCCCGATAGCACAGCGGTATGCTCCGGCACCTGTTAATCCTTAAGCTCCAATTCCTCCTCCAATCTGCACGCATTACAAACCTTGCCGGAGCACGCATCCCCGCATTCCAAGCAGTACGAAAACTCTGTTTTCTTCTCCTGATAATGCTTCTTGAGTAGGGGAAGAATTTCCAGGAACGCATTGACCATGCCATGCTTTGCCCCAGGCAATTTATTTTCCATCTCATTGAGCTGGTCACGAACCTGCATCCTAAAGGAAAGGTTGATATTTGGGCATTCGTTGAACTCGACTTTGAACTTTTTCAGAAACGCAAACAGGCGCGTTTCTTTCTCAAGAATGAAATAAAGGGGTTTCACCCGCGGCACAAATTTGTCGTTTGCAGAAAGTCCAGTAATCGGTCCAAGCGATGCGTTATGGCTCATGTTGCCCAGCAGCTGATTCATAAGAAGAGATTGTGCCTCATCATCCAGATTATGGCCTGTGACCAGTTTTGTTGCGCCAAGTGCTCGTGCAGTCCGGTTCAATGACGTTCTGCGGAAGATGCCACAGACCGTGCAGGGTTTTTTGTTCAAGGTAGCAAGTGCCTTGTCACGTATCTGATCAAGGGTCGCACCATACTGCTCTTTAAAGGAGACGATGTGAAGCGGAATTTCGTACGCTTGGCAGAAATTCCGCAGATCATCAAGAGTGTGATCTCTATAGCCACCAATGCCTTCATCGATGGCAAGGGCAAAAAAAGAGATGGAATGTTCCTTACAAAACTGCATGGTGGTGTAGAGCGCTGCCAAAGAATCCTTGCCGCCTGATGCTGCTATACAGACCTGATCTGATGGAGAAAACAGATTGTATTTTTTAATGGTTTTCTCTATTTTAGTTTCAAAATAGTCAAGAAAGTGCTCTTTGCACAGCACCAGCCCCTGATTGCTGTACACTGCTTTCTGCTCGCATTTGTTGCACTTAGCCACCAGAGATCACCGATAATATCTGTATCTCATCGGAGTCTTGGAGTGCTTCATCAGGCAGAATAATTTCCTTATTCTTCACCAGAAGGACGGTTGCCGGATTTATCTTGAGCTTCTCCAGCAGGTCTGCGCCTGTCTTTGCAGCAAGGTCAAGCTGCTTCTTTTCTTTTTCTATGTATACTTTCATCCCAGCACCTCGGGACTAGCTCCCGATGAGTTTAGGAGGAAGAAAGAAGAGTCCATTTATAAATGTTATTTGAACCACAGATTCAGGGGTTTATCCCGTGCTGATGAAGATAGTTTCGTATAGCGCGTCTCTTGAGGAGGTGGTTTGCTCCCCTTCCCAATGCAACACGTCCCATGTCATAGAGGAGGATACCTGCCAGAAGCCCGATGCCTGCGTCTTGTGCAATTTCAGGAACGCCCCTAACCAACCCTTCCATGGTTTCCATAATATCTGTTGCACTCACTTGCAGCTTCAGCGTGCCTTCAAGAAAGTGATAGAGATCTCTATATCCAGGGATTTGTTCCCCTACATCTACATTCTCCCCTACAATCCTGAGCATCCTATAATCTGCACCTGCAATTGCCCCCCCTACTGCTGAGGCTGCCCTTCCTACCCAATGTGCAGCGTGGCCTGCTTTTTGCATCTGGCGCCAGAGAAATCCAGAAGGGTGGTGAAGCCCATAGCTATGAGTAAGTTTGTCAAGTCCTTCATAGTCAGCATGAGGAAATCCAGCAGTTTTTAGACGCGCATCAACCGCACCCCTCTCTGTAATACCTTCACCAACTATCTCATTAATTGTAGCATATGCTGTTTTATAGCTGACCATATTACTATTGAAGAGTGATTACAGGTTTATAAATATTACGCTTTCCCCCCTCAGTTTCCATCAAGACAGGATAGTGCTATACACTTTAAAAACCCTTCGCAAGGATCATATTGTGCTTTGCCGAGAGAACTTCTGCTTTCAGCGTGCCGGAATCCCTGCTGCAACCCAGAACACACACAGCCCTCACCCCTTCTTTTGTCTTCAAGACACCTAACCGCTCTTTGAGGTAGCGGCCAGAGCAGAGAATCTCAACCGTGATGCGGTCTTTCTTTTTGCAGAGGGGGGGTAATTCCTTGGTCTGCTGTATTTTCCCCAGCGTCTTTGTGAGATTTACGCTTGTTTTTTTTTCCCAATTTTTCATTTTTGCAAAAAAAGCATCCCATCCTTCTTCTACAATAGGGTTTCTTCCTCGCTTGTTCTCGCAGAATTTTTGAATCATAATGTTGACAGAGGGATATTTCTTTGAGAGCAGAATCAGGTTCTCTATCTCCTCATCATTCATGCCATGCACATAGACGGGAGTGATGGTTACTGGAAGCTTTGTGGCAACATACTCCAGATTTCGAAGCACAGACTGCAGATTATAGGACTCACCCATCATCAGCTTATTTGCTGCAAGACCTTGTTTGTTGCTTTTGCTTTTGGGTTGCAGTCCAGTACCAAGTCCTGACATCGAAAGAGAGATATGGATCTGCTTCTGTGCATCTCCACTAATGCCTACAAGCTTGTCCACAAGTCCTGATGTTAAGAGCATCCCGTTGGTGATGACATGGATATCCTTGACATGCTCATCTTGCAGCAAATCCTCGCAAAGCTCTGTAAGCTTTGCGTAGAGTGTCGGCTCGCCATGGGGATTAATCCAGAGGCTCATTCCCCCAGATTCCTTGAGGGCCAGAAGCTCTTTGGTCTGCTGCACGAGATAATCCTTATCCACAACAAAATCCACCTGCTTATTCGAAGAGGGCCCTTCATTGACCGAGCAGAACACGCAATCAGCGTTGCAGTTGGTGATGGGTTTTAATTCCAGAATCTCGCTTCCTTTGTCAGCAATCCCTAAAAACTGAAGGCCCACCAGAGGAAGGCCAAGGTCTTCATCCACATAGACTGCCCGGTTACCATTGAGCTTGTATCTTAAATCACGTTTGTACTTGCGGAAAAACTGCATAAATTTCTTATGGATATGTGCCTCATCAAAGCCTTCAGCCTGAAGTTTCCCATCGTTCACCTGGAACTCACCGAGAATTCCAGCAATCTCATCTGCAGAAAAATCTCTGTAAAACAGGCGGTACACTGTAACTCTAAGAGTCTCATTCTCCCGTTGCTCAAACACCAAGTCGCCATATGATAACATATTCCCAAGAAGCACAGCCACGTTTAAAAAAGTTAGCTTTATTAAGCCATGCGTCCTCCCCAAGGCGTATGGAACTTACACCAGAACATATACAGGCAGTGCGGTGGTACAGACAGGGTGGAGCGATACGGCCCTGGTATGTCATGGGGGCATGGAGATGCACGCAAACATTTGGTGTAGGTAACGCCGTGATGTATATTTCCAAGGGAAATCATTATGGTTTTTTCAACAGGGATGTGGAACGGGCCATTGCAACGCAGCATCTTGAGGAGCAGAAGAAAAATCCAGATTTTATTGCATCCCAAATTGCAGCGTGGCATGCGGCCTGCACGAAAACAAGAGAATTCTGGAAAGAGATTGAAAAATTAAGCAAGCTTAGCGATGACGCACTTCTTGCATTGGCACGGAACTACGATGATGCACGGCTTGCAGAATGGAACATCGCGGTGATGATCGAGGTGTTTGATCCCTGGACTGAAGAATTGCTTACCAAAGAGGTCAGACTTGCCGATCTGCAACTGACCTCTGACGAAATTCATGCATTGATTGCTCCAGAGCAATTATCTATGACCGCCCAGCGCCAGCTTGATCTTGTAAAAACTGCACTTCGCTTCTATGACATAAGGGGTGCTGCAGGTATCAGCATGCAGATGCAGAAGCTTTCTGACCAATACTTCTGGAGCAATAATGACTGGGGTAATGTCCATTATTTGCATGCAGACTTCTTCAGAGAAGAAATGGAGACACTCTGGCTGCTCCAAAGAGAAGAGCTTAAAATCATGAAGCAGGAATTAGAGGGCTATTCCTCAGCTACGTTCCAGAGAAAACAGGAGATTCATGCAAATCATGCAATCCCGCCACCGTTGGATGCTATCTTCTCTTTTTTTTCTCTGATGTCCATCTGGAGGGATGAGCGGAAAGTTCATGCACAGAAGTGCAACCATCATGCGCACCACCTCCTTGAGGAATGTTCAAGACGCTCCAATATTCCAGCACGCATCCTGGTGAATGCAATCCCCCTTGAACTGCAATCTTTGTCCCTGTCACCTGTTTTCCTTGAGGAACTTGCACTGCGTGAAGAGTGCTGCATAGGAACACTGGACAACCAGAAAAATCCGCATTGGCTCTATGGAGAAAAAGCGAAAGAGGTATTTTCCCAGTTGAATGCAACACTTGGTCTGGAAGAGTTGCGCGGCAGGGTTGCCTGCAGGGGAAAAGCAACCGGAACGGTAAGGGTAATTTTAACACCTGCAGATTTCTCAAAGATGGAAAAAGGAGACATCCTTGTTGCACCTATGACCCGACCGGAATACACGCCGCTTATGAAAATTGCAGGAGCTATTGTGACAGATGAAGGGGGTGTGACGTCACATGCTGCCATAGTCTCCCGAGAGCTTAATGTGCCCTGCATCATCGGAGTGCAGCATGCAACCACCACATTGAAGGATGGAGAGGTGGTAGAAGTGGATGCAGAAGAAGGGGTTATCAGAAAGATTTAATCAAAAATGCGTTCTTTATTTGTGATAATAACAAAATCGTGCTCTTCAATGGCAGATACCAGTCTTAGGACCTGCTTTTTTGAAAGTATCTTCAGCTGATAAAGGGCACTTAAAATATCCAGACGGTCAATTCTTAGCAAACGTTGAAACAATGTTTGTGTCAAGAAGAATCATTTTTTAGCTCTTAGCCTCTTGATGAGTTCCATTTGCTTTTTTTGCTGATACTTGGCACGCGGTTCCATAATAAGAAAGATGCCTTTATCAGCCAGCACTTCCTTAAATTCTATGGAAGACATTCCCGCAAGTTCTGATGCCCTGCCAAGTGTTGCTTCCTCTCTCCTATAGAGTTCAATGGCAGCTGCTTTCCTTAATTCCTGCCTACTCTCAAAGAGCAGGCGCAATGCATCTCTCACCACTTCAGATTTATTAGAATAGTAGCCTGCTGCTATGGCTCCAGCTATTTCTTCTTCATAGATTTTGGGGATGGAATAAGCACTTGGCATAGAATCATCTTCAATATCTAATGATAAGTAATGATAACTAGGTAGTGTCTTATTAAAGATACTTTAATTTTGTATGAAGAAAATTTCCCCATGTCCAGACCTTGGTTGCTTGTCCTTCGATTATTGCTGGTGTCAGTTTTTCGTTGATAGGTTTCATGAAATTCCAGTAGAATTGGAATA
>JACRKK010000046.1 GCA_016219795.1 Candidatus Woesearchaeota archaeon
AATTCTACTGGAATTTCATGAAACCTATCAACGAAAAACTGACACCAGCAATAATCGAAGGACAAGCAACCAAGGTCTGGACATGGGGAAATTTTCTTCATACAAAATTAAAGTATCTTTAGTAAGACACTACCGAATAATTGCTTTGATGACATCTCCAAGATCAATGTCTTTTTGGGCATGCGTCTTGAGCACATTCCCCTCAAGGTCCAGTACGGCATATGCAGTGGTTGTTCCTGGATCGATGCCCACGATAAGCAACGTCTTTTCGTGCATAACCCGAAGAAAGATTATTACCTTTAAATAATTATGGATGGCTTCTTCAAAATAGTTGTTTCACCACCATCGTAGCATAGCTTCCCGGTGGCAATATGAATGCAAGAACACATTTCCACCTGCCTTCGTGCAATTCATCTGCAGCATAGCTACAGGAAAAGCCAGCAGCCTCCATATACACGTCCCGCAGCACTGTTGATGGTGTTATATCAGGAAGGGAAGTCATTATGAAATCCCTGGGGCTGACGCCTTCTTCGGCCATCAATTTCTCATAAATGACTTCCAGATTTCTTTCTGAAAATTCAGTATCAAAACTGTAAAGGGGCACTTTTTCCAAAACAGCGCCCTGGTCCAGCAGTGTTTTCACCACCGTATTCCAGAGATAGCTCTGGAAACTGTGCACATAGAGTTTCAAAAGCTTTTTAGGCAGCAGGCGTAATGCTCCCACATAGTCGTTGGGATGGTTCTCCAGATAAGAGTTGAGGCTTCTGTTGTTCATAAGTTCCAGTGCCTGTTTGAACTGTTTCTTCAAAAGAGCTTTTCCTATGGTGCTATTGTTACCGTCTTTTCCAAACCTCTGTTCGTCAAAGAAGTTGAGGAGCTTTGCAGGATGCAGATCTGACTTTGACTCAAAATTTCGGACAGTTATCACAAATGCATTTCCTTGCAAATCACCAAGATTGATACGTTCATCACCCCTACCTAAAAAAGTAAGGGAGATCTCTTTCTGCTCAAGATTCCTTGATGGGCCATCTTTGATAGATATCATCTGTTCTGTCACAGCAATCTTGTCTTTGTTGCCTGCAAAACCCATATACTTTTGTGGGATGTTCCATGCGTTTGCAATTATTTGAATAGCTTTTAGAGTAGTGTAGTTCTTTTTTTTGAGAAAATAATAAGCATAAGTGCCCTGATCTTTTGGCACCTTTAGTGCCTGTTCCTTGACGATGAAGTCTTCCGGTTGTTCTTTAAGAATGTACATAGGGATGATAAACGCGCCTGAGGAGCAGGTGGAGCACCACCAATGGCAGATGGAAAACCATCTGGCAGTTTACTCAAATGGAGCATTCACTTCGTGAAGCTCCATGGACTTCTTAACTAAACGCGCCTGAGGGGATTACGAACAGATGCAGCAGCATCTGGTAGTGCATGTTGGGCGGACATTCCTACGGAAGTCCACCATGATAAACGCGCCTGAGGGGATTCGAACCCCCGACCTACAGCTTGCTTCCTGCGATAGAAGGCTGCCGCGCTATCCAGGCTGCGCTACAGGCGCATACAATATCGTGCAACTATTCAAGACTTCTATTTTCTTTATAAAGTTTTGGGCAAATTAGAGATAAAGCACATACTTTAGCATCAACCAGAAATGACAGAAAGCACCGGCAACGACAAACAGATGCCATATTTCATGCATACCCCACCATCGTGTTCTCGCCACTTTATGGTCAAGAGCATAAAAAACAATACCTCCGGTATACAACAAGCCGCCCCCTAAAAGCCACAGAAATCCATTGATGGAAAGCACTTTTAAGAGGGGAACAAGTGCTATGAGGATAAGCCATCCCATAATACCATAGCTTATTGTAAATAATTGGTGGTTTAGATACTCACTAGGAAGCGAAGCCTTGAGTATTATACCTATTATAGCAATACCCCAAACCAACCCAAAAATAGTCCATCCAACCCACCCCCTAAGAACGATAAGAGAGACAGGAGTGTATGTTCCTGCAATGAGTGCATAAATCATACAGTGATCTAGTCTCTGAAACACCGCTTTTGGCCTTGTTTCTTTTTGAATCAGGTGATATAAGGTGCTTGTAATGAAGGCCATCACCATCGTACTTGTATAAACAGAAAAAGTAACGATATGCCACACTGTTCCAAAAAGCGCAGAAAAGGTGATAAGTACCACAAGACCGCCAATGGCTGCTGACGCAGCGATGAGATGAGTGAGGCTGCTTCCAGGTTCGTTGTTTTTTCTCATACTTTAAAATGAGGTGCATATATTTAAATAGTCTATGCCATTTGATGCACCTGTGACAAAATCCCCTGAAAAATTCAAAACATATGGCAATGTGTTTGATGAGTTTACCAAACGTAATCTTTTCAAGCTAAGCTCCCAGGGACATTTTGACAGACTTGAAAGCCCCATATCCATAGGCAAGGAAGCCAATATATTTTCTGCATTAAAAAAAGACGGCTCAAGAGTCATTGTTAAGATTTATCGCCTGGAAACGTGTGATTTTAACAGGATGTATGATTATATCAAGGCAGATCCACGGTTTACAGGAATCAAACGGAAAAGACGAGACGTCATCTTTACATGGGCACAGCGGGAGTACAGAAACCTCATGAAAGCAAGGGAAGTCATCCGTGTTCCAACACCCATCACTCAGGTCTATAATATCCTTGTGCTTGAATTTATTGGGGATGAAAATGCAGCACCGAAGCTAAAAGATGCTATCCCTGAAAACCCACAGGTATTCTTTAATGAAGTAGTTGATGCTATGCGTAAGCTCTACAAAAAAGGTCTTGTTCACGGCGATTTATCTGCCTTTAATATCCTCAACCACAACGAAACAGCGGTATTTATAGACTTTTCCCAAACCATGCCTGCAGATACGTTCAATGCACAGGAATATCTGGTGCGAGATATCAAGAATGTGTGCACGTTCTTCAGAAAGCAGGGACTTAGGCCAGATGAAGAAGAAATAAAAAAGAAAATAACTCATTAATTTTCCGGCAGTGGAGGTGGCACTACTGCGTCTCCGCCCCCATTACCACCAAACACATTATCAACACCAGTGTCTCCTGCTGGACAGGGATCAAACTCACAATTGTTTGACGAGTTTCTGCCAACACCGCTTCCGTCAGGGCAGATTTTTGCTTCTAGAGTACATCCTTTTGGAAAGGAAGTACAACCGCTGACGACTAGCGCAAGCAGCAAGAGGGAGGCGATGATTGCTATTCTTTTCATGGCCATCACCTCTATTTTGTAAATCTATTGCTATTGTTTCTAATGTTCAGCGCAGCTGAATTTTCTGCAAGCTTCTGGTTGTCCCCCTTAATCTGGACCGGACACTCAAAAAACTCACAGTTTTTTTTTGGGTTCCTGACGACTGTGCTGCCATCAAAACACACTTTCACATCTTTGGTGCATGCCCTCCCTGTTTCATTTGATCCAACAAACTGATTGCTGGTTGTTGTTTCCTGGATCACATCTTCAGGTATTGCAGGCGGCGTCAGCGTTATTTTTGGAGAGCCAAAACTGCATGCCTCTTTCACATTTGTGACAATCCCGGTATTTGCTTGGTTGCTGGTAAACAGATTCCCATTCATTTTTTCCCAGGCTTGTGTCTGTGCATTCCAATAATAGGCTCTCTGAACGCTACATTGGCCGCTGACATCTGCAAGCGTCTTTCCAACCATCGTTGAGAGTATGGGCGCAAGGTTCCATCCTTTCTCAACGCTATAAGACTCAAGTGCCATCTGTCTTCCATCCAGTTGCACATTAAGACTGGAGGGATTGTAGGAATACACCCAAAACGCATGCGTTACCAGATAACTGCCGAATCGGTCTCCGAGGATGGTTTGCGCTTCTTGCAATGTCACATACTTTTTCTGATCTGTCAGATACACAAATCCCAACATACGTTTGCTGTCAACTGCCTGGGGACTTGACAGGAATCTTACCAGAGGAGATGGCAGGCTGATTAAGTTCCAGCCAGATTGCAACGCAATACTATAACTCGATCCACCGTCTGCAGGGAATGGGGGTGGGCTGACAAGGGTGGGCGGTTGGGTTATCTGGACTGGATTATCACCATTGTTCTGGATGGAATATTTATCCACCACAAAACTATAGGCGTTATTGTTCTCATTCAACTCATCCACCTTAAAGTTAGAGTCTATCGTTGCGGTGATAGCGTACTTTGTGTTTGCAAGGTCAGTAATCCCTAAATCTGCAGCAGGGAAATTAAACGCAAAAGTATCTGTTAACTTCTGCCCTACCGAAGGATTTAACTGCACCTGAATATCCCTTACTTGCCTGTTGCCATTAACGTTAATAGCTACTTGCACATTCCGCATCTCAGTATTGACACCATTGCCGGTACTCCTCATATTAAGTCTCAACATTGCCGGGCTTGCTGGTGTGTCGACGACTCCGCTCTGGCCTGCAATATATGCACCCCCTACAATGGAAAGATCTGATTTCTGGGAGACCACCGTTGTATTCGGCTGGTTAATATAATCCTCAATTACAACCGTCTTGGAAAACTGGTTGTTAGATGGGTTGGTATCGGTATAGCCATCAACACTTACACTTACGGTAACCTGATACGTGCCTGGGCCAGTGATTCCCAATTGGCTTTCCGAGATCATAGAACCCCATTCATGGTTTAGCGGCTGCTGCCCCGGGAACTCATATCTTCGTCCATCCACGGTCCAGACAACCCTATAGACCGCCATGGCATTTGGATCGCTTCCTCTCTTTAAGTTATCAATGCCTGCCGTAAGTTCCCTGTGATTATGGTCACCACCGATACTAACGACGGCAAAGTCTCCCTGACCCATGATCTGTGGCGGAGGGGTGATGTACTGACCGCTCACCGTAAACGTCTTGGATAGCCTGTTGTTGTTCTCGTTGCTTTCTGCTTCCATGCTGTCGCTATCGATCACAAAGGTGAGTGTGTGCTGCCCTGGTGTTGCAGTCCAGTCCAAGCGGATGTTGTCCGAGTAATCTGCCAGCGTTGATCCGGGCTGATGCGGACCGTAGCTGCCGTAGCCAATCTCCCGACCGTCCATATACCATTTAATATTCACTACACCACTTACCTTGTTACCGTAGTTTTTTGTGTTGGCTTCAAAATGCACATTCTGACCGACAGAGGGGTTTGCAGGTGTCATATCGATACCTGTTACCACAAGGTCTGCTTTCTGAGCAATCTGGACAGAATCCTCAATAGTAACTACCTTACTAAACTGGTTATTTCCCCGATTAATATCATTATATCCCTCTACACTCTCCACACTTACCGTAATGTGATATGTACCAGGACCAGTGATACCAAGATCTTGCTCGCCAATGGCAGAACCCCATTCATGATTTACTGGCTGCTGCCCCGGGAACTCATATCTTCGTCCATCCACGATCCAGACAACCCTATAGACTGCCATGGCATTTGGGTCGCTCCCTCTCTTAAGGTTATCAATGCCTGCTGTAAGCTCTCTGTGGTTATGATCTCCCCCTATACTCACAACTGTAAAATCAGCGTTCTGTCGAACCCTCTGTGAATTCCCGTCAATGTGTACTTTGAACTGACCAGAATTATCCACTTTATAACCATCCTGCACCCAGAAATTGATAAGGGTAGGGGTAGAACCAAGATCCACTGTAAAAGTATATTGATGGTTTGAGTTGTACGAAGGGACAGAAACATAATCCGTGACTGGTCTGCCATTAATTCCCAGTAAGAATGGGGAAAGAACAAAAGAATCTACCTGCTGCCCACTCTGATCAGTATAAATATAGAATGCATCGTTAAATGCAAGTGCTGACGACTGCCCTACACCTTCAACAGTCAGCGTTACTTGGCCGCTGTAGAGGTTCCTAGTCTCCATACCACTATTAGATGTGAAACTTACAACCACATCTTCAGACGCTGAAGCAGCCTGCACTGACGCAAACATATACATTAATACTATCGCAAATAAGACATATTTCATTGTTTTTTTCCACGCATTCATTGTTCTTACCTCCAAATGAGGGAAAGGCCATAAGAGCCAAAGATGAAGGGGGTGTTGGCTCCTACAGCCACCCACATGATGGATATAGGTAAACCGGGATAATATATATTCCTTTTGCGGACTAAAAATAATAGATATTAGGTCATAATGGTCCATTTTATAAGATAAGATTATTTAACAGCCCATTTCATTTTTCCCCTAGAAACCAAGGTGTTAAACGTATTTTCTTCATTTTTCCTATAGATTCAATATTAACTACCTTTTTTCTTTCAAGATTTGAGAAAATGCGGGATAAAGAGGTCTTAGGTATTCCAAGAGAGTGCTTAAGCTTTGCCTGGGTGCTTTCAAAACCGTTTTTGAGGAGATATTCAACAATCTCGCGTTCTCTGTCCTTTAATGTCTCAAGAATATCATATGTCCTTTGCTTGATTTTTTCCTGTTGTAGTTCCTGCTCCAGTTTTTTTATCTTGTGCTCCTCTTTTTTCTCGAAACTTGCTACTTCCTCCAGCTTTGCTTTTTGCTGTTTCATCTTCTTTCGCTGCACGATAAAGATGAAGAAGACGGCAAGCATCAGAAGTCCAACTAGAGTCAATATCATAAGAGTTCCGCCTCCGGCAACTGTCTTATCCAGAACGATATCAACCTGCTGTGCAGAACCCTTTGTCACCTGTACGATTTGCGAGCCAACCGCATTATCCGAAAATGCCATCACCCTACATTCACCTATAGGGAGCCATCCTGCAAAAAATGAGCCATATTCGTCAGTCTTAGCTTGCTGCAAATCGCCATATTGGCCAGTGCACTGGAACTTAACATTTGCATACGGAATAACATTCCCTTTCCTATTGGAGATGGTGCCCCTGACCGTGCCTACGGGGAGCACATAGAGAGTATACTGCTGTTGCTTAACTGGGTCAATGGTACTCGTGATGAAAAAATCGCTACCGGTCGTGTTAAGCAGATCTATTTTCAGGGTCACTAATTGTGGGTTTTTGGGAATATTAAGCTCGATGCTGCCTGCATCATCAACATAGTAAAGGTTCGTCTGCCTGGTTTTGCTTTTCAGATTTTCTATCTCAACCATGACATGTACGCCCTTGATGACTTCCCGATTAGGTGTGTCATCCCTCATGATGAGATACACTTTTACTGTATCCCCTATATCATCTGAAGGAAGTGACGGTGGAGCAAGTTGGGATAGAGCGGTGTCAGAAACAGGAAGAGAATTGTTTTCTGCGTAAACCATTAATGACATAAGAAGCAGAAAGACCACCAATAGGAGACCTCTTTTTTGCATCATGACTTCTTCATCTCACCTAAACTTTATAAATATTTAGTTAATTTTAAATAGTTCAACCCATTTTGGGTAAGTATGGCATTACCACCCAAAAAGACCTGGACGTTCATTGCTGCTGGGCTTTTATTTGGCTTTATGCTGGGTATCCTCTTTGCTAATGGCAAAACACAGACGCCTACAGCAAACGCTGTTGCCATCAATCTCACAAGCCCCGGTATTGGGTTGTATGCATCTCTTCTGATTATTATTGTTTTTATCCTGGTTATTTTGTTCGCCATCAAGATTATTAACCATCCCGAACAATAGCTTTATATAACCTCCCCCATTTTTTTTCTCTATGACTGAGTTTTCGTACGAACTGAAAATACCGAAAGAACGTATTGCTGTCCTTATTGGCACTAAAGGGGAGGCTAAGAAGGAGCTGGAGGACGCTACCCACACCCACATCAAGATTGATTCTCAGGAGGGTGATGTGTTTATTACCGGATCAGATGCCCTGTTTCTTTTTTCAGCAAAAGAGGTGATTACTGCGATTGCCCGTGGATTCAATCCAGATATTGCCTTTCTTCTGTTGAAACAGGAATATTCACTGGAAGTGATCTCCATGCAGGATTTTGCCAAGACCAAGAACCATCTTTTGCGCCTCAAGGGCAGGGTTATTGGCAAGGAAGGCAAAGCACGACGGCTGCTTGAAGAATTAACAGAGACCTACCTTTCAGTCTACGGTAAGACCATCGCCATTGTAGGTGAGACTGAGAATGTCAGCGCTTGTAGGAGAGCCGTGCAGGCATTGATTGGTGGCAGCCCCCATTCTTCGGTATACAAGTTCCTGGAAAAACGAAGGGCTGAACTTCGAAGAATGCGTATAACCGGCGAATTAAAATAAAAGAAAAAAACAAAAAGCAGATTAATTCTGCTCTTCTTCTCCAAAGTCTTCAGAATCTGCAGGTGCCTCTTCTTCAGAAGGTGCTTCTTGCTGCTGCTGCTCATCGCTATAGCCTGCCTCTTCAGCTGGCTGTTCTGCTGCTGGCTGTGCACTTGCTTCGCCGCCGGACTGACCGACAACTTCTGCAAAGCCAACTTTTCTGAGCACTTTAGTGACCCTGATCTTTACCTGATCACCGGTGTTGGTGTTGGGTACAAAGAGAACGAAACCGTCTTTCTTAGCTACGC
Source organism: Candidatus Woesearchaeota archaeon (assembly GCA_016219795.1). Lineage (GTDB taxonomy): Archaea > Nanobdellota > Nanobdellia > Woesearchaeales > JACRKL01 > JACRKK01. The sequence continues at coordinate 8,498 of JACRKK010000046.1, forward strand.
CATCTCCCTTCTCACCGACTGCTTCAATGCGGACATCAATCTCGTCTCCCACTTTCACGGGGGCGAAACTTGGTCTCTGAGAGCCGCCAAAGCCGCCTCCGCTACCGCCTCTCCGAAAGCCTCCTCTGTCTCCGCCTCTACTTCCTCTATCTCCATATCCACTGTCTCTATCGCCGTACATACTATTTCACCTATGTTTTGCTATGTCTATCTATTCTAGTGCTCTGAACTTACAGAGCACCTGGTTGGACTAGCCAACAGGTGCAAGAATAAGGGTAGGGTATTTAAATGTTATGCCAAAAACCCCGCAAAATTTACATATCATCTATTATTTATCAGTTCAAGCAGGTTTAAAGTGATAGAAGGGGTTTATATATAAATACCACTTTACTTCCAGGATGACACAAAAACTGTCAGGAACCGCGTGCTTCAGCAGGCGGTTCTTGACATGCTCGGAAACCTTGTGCTCCTTCAACATGCTAAAGCAAGTGGTTCCCGCACGGGAGGTTTCCGACATATGGATATTTACCCTGATTATGGCGTTGTTGGTAGCTGGCTGCACTCCTGTCCAGCGATTGGATGATAGCTTGGCAACACCGCAAGGCGTAGCCGAAGCTGTGCATGGCAATAACCAGTTTGCCTTTGCTTTGTATGACAAACTGAAGGGTGGTGGAGATAATGTTTTTTTCTCCCCCTTTAGCATTTCTTCTGTGCTTGCCATGACCTATGAGGGCGCAGAGGGCAAGACTGCGGAGGAGATGACACAGGTGTTTGGTTTTTCTTCCAATGATACACCACGTAGGGCAGCGTTTGCTTCCTTATATAATCGCCTGAATGCAAAAGAGAGGGATTACAAACTCTCTGTTGCCAATGCGTTATGGGCACAGCAAGATTATCCGTTTCTTGAGTCCTACCATCATACCATCCTTGGCTATTACGGCGGAGAAGTGACCAACCTTGATTTTGGCCAGTCCGAGAAGGCAAGGGGAGTTATCAATGGATGGGTGGAAGACCACACCAATGACAAGATAAAAGACATTATTGGGCCAGGTATTTTAGGTGCTGATACCAGGCTTGTCCTGACCAACGCCATCTATTTCAAAGGGGACTGGGCAGTGAAGTTTGACCAGAAGAATACAAGGGATGCTGATTTTTGGGTGAATCCTGCGACAACAGTCAAAGTGCCTCTGATGAGCCTGACAGGAGAGAAGGCAAAGTTTCCCTATGCAGAGACTGACACCTTACAGGTGCTTGAGTTGCCTTATCAGGGGAACGAGATTTCAATGGTGGTTCTGCTGCCAAAAGAAGGCTATGATCTTAGTGCTACTGACCAGTACCTTACCTCAGAGAATTTTGGTTTGTTGATGGGCAGTTTAAGGGAGCAAGAAATTAATGTATTCCTGCCAAAATTCAAAATGGAGCAGAAATATAGCCTTCCGGAACCTTTGAAGCAGATGGGCATGGTAACTGCGTTTTCAGATAAAGGAGATGCTGACTTTTCAGGCATGGATGGAACAAAGAACCTGTACATTGGCAACGTCATCCACCAGTCGTTTGTGGAGGTCAATGAAGAAGGCACAGAGGCTGCTGCTGCGACAGTGGTGGTAGTTAAGATGGCCACAGGAATTGCCCAGCAAAGAATATTCAGGACAGACCATCCGTTTATATTCCTGATCCAGGAGAAGCAAACGGGTGCCATTTTGTTTATGGGCAAAATGGGGAATCCGGCAGACAGTTAAGACCTCTTAAAAGTTTCCATCAGCTCTTTGGTTATCTTCCCCACACTTCCTTTACCAACCGCAACGCCATCCACCTTAACCACAGGGACAATCTCCATAAGGGAGTTGGTAAGAAACACCTCATCTGCACCGTAAAACTCCGTTTTCCGGATGTCACACTCCATAACCTTTATCGCGGGCTGCATGCGTTTGGCGAGCGAGAGGACAGTCTCTCGCGTGATTCCCAAAAGAACATGGTTCTTGGGAGTGAAGATGGCTTTGTCTTTAACAATAAACAGGTTGGTAATCGTGCCTTCTGTAACAATATCCGCATCCGCAGAACTGCAAAGCAGGGCTTCAAAGCATTTCTTTTTGTCCGCTTCCTGTTTTGCGCAGACTTGTGCCAGGCAATTTAAGGACTTCACCGCAGGAAGCACCCTAAAGTACGGTGTGGTACACACCGCAACACCCTTTGTGAATATGTTTTTCGGGTAGATAGGCAGTTTATCTGCGGTAATAATCAGCGTTGGGGTGCAGGAAGATGTTAATCCTCTCTGGCCAATGCCTCTTGTGACTATCACTTTAATGACAAGCTCATTCTTGGGACCTATTTCTTGTTTGTTGCAGGCAATAATCTGCTGTATCTGCTGTTGTATCTCTTTGGCGGTTGCGGGAATCGTCAGATGGATTGCTTTTGCGGATGCAAACAACCGTTGTATATGCTCTTCGCACATCACTGATTTTTGGGAGTAAGTCCGCAATGTTTCATAGACCCCGTCACCATAATGCAGCCCATGGTCCATGAGGGATACAACTGCTTCTGATTCATCTATAAATCTGGCGTTAATTATTGTTTTCATTTCGTGCCTATAAAGTTTGCAAGGATTTTTTTACCATCTTCAGTAAGGAATGATTCCGGATGAAATTGTACTCCTTCCACACTATATTTTTTGTGGCGCACCCCCATGATAAGTCCTCCTGACTCCGCAGTTATTGCAAGACAGGAAGGCAGGGACTGCCGCTCAACAATAAGGGAATGGTAGCGTGTGGCTCTACAGGGATTCCTGACATTCTTAAATATTTTCTTTTCATCATGGGAAATCAGCGATGTTTTTCCGTGCATGGGTACAGGCGCAAGCACAACGTTTCCTCCAAATGCCTGCCCTATTGCCTGATGACCAAGGCAGATGCCAAGGATGGGGATTTTTCCAGCGTATGCTTTAATCAGGTCAAGACATATACCTGCTTCGTTGGGGGTGCATGGACCAGGAGAGAGAATAATGTGCGTTGGGTTCAATGCTGCTATCCCTTGAAGGGTTATCTTATCATTTCGGTGTACGATGATGTCCTTCTTAAGCTCTCCTACGGACTGAACAATATTGTAAGTAAACGAGTCATAATTGTCAATGACTAGTATCATTGGAGTGCCTCCATGAGTGCTGCTGCTTTGTTCAATGTTTCCTGATACTCTGCTTTCGGCTCTGAATCAGCAACAATGCCACCACCGGTTTGGAGATATGCCATCCCATCCTTTAATACTATGGTCCTGATAAGGATATTGAGGTCCATGTCTCCATGAAACGAGATGTATCCCATAGACCCCGTGTAAGGTCCTCGGGCTGTTGGCTCAAGCTCAGCAATAATTTCCATGGTGCGCACTTTGGGGCAGCCGGTAATGGTCCCTCCAGGAAACATCCCGTTAAACAAATCAAGACAATCTTTATGAGGGGGAAGTTTTCCGATAATATTGGAGACAAGATGCATGACGTGGGAATACCGTTCAATAGTCATGATCTCATCTACCTGTACAGTGCCAAAGGCACAGGCCCTCCCTAAATCATTGCGTTCAAGGTCAACAAGCATGGTATGCTCCGCAAGCTCTTTCTGATTGGTCTTCAACTCCTGCTCAAGTGCTGCGTCCTGTTTTTGGGTATTGCCTCTCTTGCGAGTGCCCCCCATAGGCCGTGTTGATGCTGTGCCGTTTTCCAGCCGGACAAGCCGCTCAGGTGATGAACTGATAATCGCAAATCCATCAAGCAACAGAAGCCCAGCAAATGGTGCTGGGTTAATGGAAGATAATTTGGCGTAGATTTCAAGTGGGCTTTTTGGAGTGGATGTACTAAACCTCTGGGAGAGATTAACCTGGAAAGTATCACCCTGATGAACATAGTTCTTTACTTTTTGCACTGCTGCAAGATATGCTTCTTTAGTAAAATTGGAACTGAAAACTGCCGGGGTTTTTGAGCTGTTCTGTTTTGGGGGGATGGGAATGTATTGTGCTATTTTTTTCTTCATTGCAGCAATCGCTTTTTTTGATTCCTTAGCTGATGGCGTGCAACTGGTCAATGTAAGTGTGTTTGTGTTGTGGTCAACAACGACACTGTTTTCAGCAAACATAAAATAGATGTCAGGAAGCTTAAGGTCGTCCACCTTGTGGGGTGGGAGGCGTTCAAGGTAGTGGACAGTCTCATAACCGAAATAGCCAACAGCCCCACCTAAAAAGGGCGGTACATCTTTTAGGTTAGTGGGGTATTTTAGGCGATGGTTTTGGAGGAGCTTACGCAATAGATCTAGGGGGGGTTTTGTAGTAGTCTCTTTCTTTTTTTCACCAGATGGCGTCTTGGAATAAATGGTCACGTTATTTCCTTTGGCCTTGAAACGCAAGAAAGGATTTGTTCCCACAAATGAATATCTTCCCTGCTTTGGGTCTTTTCTTGTGCTTTCCAACAGAAACGATTCTTTGTTTTCTTTATGAAGACATTGTAAAATATCAAGAGGGCTAAGGCCAGGATTAGGAAGTGTAGCTATTTCAATGACCCGATTACCAGTGAATGATTCAGCCATGGGTGGACAAAGAAAGAAAGGTTACCATTTAAATATTTGCTTTGCAAAAAAGAAGAAAAAAAGGGATTAAAGATCCCTAATCCCTTGCTCCGTTACCATGAAGACGCACTCGCCGTCTGCAAGGTTAGGGCTGTCCACGAGTTTTGCCACTCTGGAGCCTTTTTTGCCTTTCCGGAGGTAGATCCTGAAAGTGGAGTTGTGGCCTACGATATGGCCTCCAATAGCTTCTGTGGGATCGCCAAAGAACTGGTCCGGTTTTGCCATGACCTGATTGGTGACATAGACGCACAGATTGAACTGATTTGCAAGACCTGAAAGCGTTCTCATATGCTTATTCAGTTTCTGCTGGCGTCCTGCAAGAGTTCCCCTCCCTATAAATTCTGCCCTAAAGTGGGCAGTCAGGGAATCTACAATGACCAGCTTCACATTGAATCCGTCCTTCTTTATGAGGTCGCCCACTTTTTCTGCCAGAAGCATCTGGTGGTCTGAGTTGAAGGCTCGCGCCACCTTGATGTTCTTGAGTGCCTCCATTTCATCCAGGCCGACGCCTTTTGCCATCTGGATGATGCGTTCCGGTCTGAAGGTGTTTTCTGTGTCTATATATACTGCAACAGACCCTGGAAAGTTCTTCTGGACATTGACCGCAAGCTGGTGGGCAAACTGGGTTTTTGATGAGCCGTACTGGCCAAAGCATTCAGTGATGGCACCGGTCTCAAATCCACCCGCCATGAGATCATCCACGGCCTTACTTCCTGTTGGCAGTTTAAGCACCAGTTGCCTCCGCTTAAGCAGGTCTTCGCCGGATTCAAAACCTATGTGAAGCGCTTTTCTTGCAAAGGCAATCATCTTCTTGGCTGTTGCTTCTGTCGTTCCTGCTGCTTCTATAAGTTCTCCAGGCGACGCTACTGCGATACTCATCAGGTCGGTAAAGCCGACCGTTGCCAGCTTCTCCGCTGTGGCTGCACCCACACCAGGAATATCCTCTACAGTGAGTTCTTCAAGTTGTTTATGCTGCAATTCAACAGGCATTTCTTCAGTGGTTTCAAGATTTTCCATCATTTCCAAGTCTTGTTCGTTTCGTTTTGCCATGGGTTTCACCTCTTCCTTAATAAATCATATCTTCTGCATCTGCTGGGCTCTGCCCATTCTCCTTCTGCTGGAAAATGAGGTATTCATACGCCTTCTGAAGAACGACGATTGCCCGCGGCAGGTCATTGAGTCTAAGGGAGTTCGTTCCCTGCCACTGCCCATTTTTATCCTTATAGCGGCGCTCTATCTGGGTGCTTCTGAATTCGACGGGGGACCCGTCCTTTCCCGCACCTTTATTTTTCCAGATGGTTACCCCAACTGGGCCGGCGTTGAATTTCTTCTCCGGCAGATTCTTACCTACTTGTTTTGTTTCCATGTTTCCACTCCTCCTTCCTTATCGGTTTTTGTTTCAACCCTGCTGTTTCTGTTGCAGGGGGAGGGTCTGTCCGTGCACGAACAAACTCTTGTAAGGGATGTTAGAGCTAATGCCTTTATATACCTTACGCGCAAGGATGTCCAGTGTGTCCAGTGGGGGGTGGGTAGTAAAACATTTTTAAACAGTAACGCGTCTCCATGAAAGCTATAGTAGCACTCGAACACCGTGTTAATACTACCCAAACTGCACTTTTTGGAACTAATTTGCTTAATGAAATTATTTATGATATAACTGGTAAAATACCAGATGTTACAGATTTACAGGTAGTAGCAATAGTACCTAACTCAACGGACTGGGTGTTTCATATGTATACTTTAGAAAGAGGCCAGAATCCAAGAGAATTTCATCCACCATCCCGGGATTTTGTTTTGCATAACGGTAGGTATGGGTCAGGTGCTGGTGAGCAAGCTTATGCTGGTTTAAAAAAAGAACTCAGAAACCATTATGATGCAAATGGTCGTTGTCTTGTTATTGTGGGAGACGATGATGGTGCTAAGGGAATCCCAGACGTTCTTGGAAAATCGGGATATTTGGTTACAAATGTATAGTTTCACTTTGGTTGATCCATCTCAATTTTCCAGACACAATAGAGTCCCTTATTCCTTACTTTTATCGGTGATTTTCTTTAACCCTGCGTTTTCCATTAAGCCACCAGTGAATACACTAGTGGAAAACGCAGATTTTATCTGTTATAGAGAAATTTGAATAACCCATAGTTTTAGTCAAATTCCTCTAAGAGAAGTTTGACAAATAGATGGTTAATCAAACTTCTCTATAGAAAGATAGTTTTTTTTTGTGGTCACTGGACGGCCCAATTCTTTTTCAGCATCTATCCTAGCATTTCCCGCGACTTTTCCACCCCTTTTGGCAACATCTTTGCTTTTATCAAAAGTTTCTGGTTTTTCATCTTGTGAAAGTTCAGTGGTCATACGTTCACCAAGCATTGTAAAAATTAGCTCTAAATCATTCATATGATCTCTTAGGTTGGCTTTTGATTGTTTTGGTAGATTTTTGAATTCTTTATATTCACTCGGGGTCATTCCGAATGTTGCTTTAGAAATCTCTGCTGTAAGTATAGCAAAATCTCTTTTTTCTTCAATACCCCGTTCTTTCCATTCGTCAGTCAGATTTTGCCTTATAGCAATACCTCTCAATCGCTTATCAATCCAATCTTTAGGATAGCCCTTTGCAGAGTAAATTTCCTTCATTCTTTCCTGTGCAAGTTCAGGATTTTCTATTTCATCAATTCGTTCTTTTCCTACTTCTGCCAACCATCTCTTGAATGGTTCAGCATTTTTGCTTGGAATTGACTGGATAAGCCGAAAAACGTCTTTTGTGTTTCCTGCAAGAACTTGTCTGTTTTTGCCTGTTTCGGTCAGCATTTCTACATGGGGACAATTTGTCCCTAGGTAGCTTCCAAGCTCTACATCTCGTTTACGCAGTTTTTTAAGATAATCAGTAGGATTAACACTATCTGTTAAAGCTTGGACTATATCAACTAAAGAATAATGCCATTCATCCTTAAACCAAGTTCTTCGTATTTTCTTACTCTGAAATACAACTAATGCTTTATCGGAGTCCATGGGGTTTTTAGGGTAAAGCGACGTGCTTTATATAACTTACGCGCAAGGATGTCCAGTGGGGAGTGGAACGACACACTGGACTTGTGAAATTTGTTCTGCATTGTCTAGTGGGCTTTTTATTGAAATGAGCTTCGGCTTAACCATATGCAAGTATCCTAGGGTGGTTCTTGCTTCATTGTGCCCCAATAATGCCTGAACCGCTGTCACATCATGGCCTGCTTCAAGGATATGCGTGGCAAATGAATGGCGCAATGTGTGGGGATGGACATCTTTTTCAAGCCTTGCAGTCCGTGCTGCCCTCTTGACGATTTCTTGCACAGATCTTGATGACAAATGGGTGTGCTTTGCCCCTGGGAATAGATAGTTCCCCTCTCGCATTATTTCTGCAATCTGGCCCTTAAGACATTGGGGAAGGATAAATGGCCTATCCTTGTTGCCTTTGCCGTGCCTAACCCATCCAATATCTTGTTCCAGTTCAACATCCCTTGGTCTGAGCTTGACAACCTCGCTTACCCTAAGACCAGCACCGTACATCAACGAAACCAACAGTTTGTGCTTAGGATTCTCTATGACTGACAGCAATTTTAGGACTTCTGCCTTGCTCAGGCAGGTTGCCAATGATTTGGGTGTCTTTGAGTACCTGATGCCTAGCCTCATGCTCTTCCTCAGAACCTCTTCCATCATAAATCGAAGCGAATTGAGAGCTACATTAAGAGTGCTTCCACTGATGCCCTTTTCCATGAATTGCTCCAGGAATTCCCTGCAATCTTTCTTTGAGAATTGTTTTGGCTCTTTCTTGCAGAATTTCAGGAATTTTCTCACATAAAAGAGATATGCCCCCATTGTCCTTGGACTGAGCTTCCTTCGGAACATTTCTTTTTTCATGGCTTCTAATATGTCCATGTCCTCAGGTAGATCTTAGGGCTTAATATGTGCATCGTACAAAAAACCGCAGGAATTCCGACAACACCGAACATTCTTTGGCAGGCGCATTCACTCTTCTGGAATTACGTCGTTTTTTCGGAAACGTTCCGGCAAATCCGAGTCCAATAGCCCGTAAAACCCCCAAATTCCCCTTCTTGCGTATATGTGTTGTTATATCCAATCGCCCCATATTAAGACTTTTAGTTACTCTGCTTCGCAGAAAGAATAGGGGCGACTTTCTCACCTTCGGCTCGAACCTTTCCAGCTCTGAGTTTCAGACACGCAAGACAAACACCAAAGAGCAGAAACTCG
>JACRKK010000048.1 GCA_016219795.1 Candidatus Woesearchaeota archaeon
CTTTCGCTGCCGTGTATTCCCCTAATGATTGTACTGATATCTCGCGAACCATAAGGGGCAGGAGAGGATAAATGTTTATAAATGTTTCGTTAATTACTACCATATAATAGTGATATTAATGGGCAGTCCCTCTTAATCGAAACATTTAAATCAACTAAAAAAATGGGGATTGTATAATTAAAGGAGGCGATACTATGCAAATAACCCAAAAGATAAATGATGCTATTAACCGACAGATTAACGCAGAACTCCATTCTGCGTATATCTACCTGTCCATGGCTGCGTATTTTGGTGAGCAAAACCTCGACGGTTTTGAAAGTTGGATGAAATTGCAGTCTGAGGAAGAAATCAAGCACGCAATGAAACTCTATGCATTCTTAATTGACAGACAAGGCAGTGTAGTCCTTGCAGACATCAAGGCTCCGCCTGCAACCTGGAAATCTGCTGAGCAGATTTTTGAAACTGCGTACAAGCATGAGCAACACGTCACACAGCTTATCCACAACCTGCTTGCTCAGGCAAGAAAAGATAATGATTTTGCAACAGAGCAGATGCTGCAGTGGTTTGTCAAGGAGCAGGTAGAAGAAGAGCAGTCTGCAGAACATGCGTTCACCAGGATAAAATTGGTCAAAGGTGATGGTGCTGGTCTACTCATCCTTGATAAAGAACTTGGAAAAAGAAAGAATGAATGAGGTCATTAAATGGTAACTGCAAAAACACCCAGCGTAATTGTCTACTCAACAACAACGTGTCCCTGGTGCGTCAGGGCAAAAAACTATCTGAAGCAGAAAGGTGTCAACTACATAGAGTTTAATGTTGCAACTGATGAAAAAGCACGAAATGAAATGCTTGCAAAATCAGGCCAGATGGGCGTTCCTCAACTCGACATCAACGGCAAAATCATTGTAGGCTTTGACCAGGAAGCCATTGATAAAGCCTTGGGAGCATAAAACTTGGCTAGCAAACAAAAAACGAAAGTTGCCATAGTTGGTACGGGTTTTGTAGGTGCCACTGCTGCGTATGCGCTCTGCATAGACGGCATTGCCTCAGAGATTGCTTTGATTGACATGGATAAAAAGAGAGCAGAGGGAGAAGCCCTTGATCTGATTCATGGAACGCTCTTCACCAGCAACACCAAAATAACGTATGGGAACACTTACAGGCTTTGCAAAGGGGCTGACATCATCGTTATTACTGCTGGAGCCCACCAAAAAGAGGGAGAAACCAGGCTTGACCTTGTGAAAAAAAACGCAAGCATTCTCCAACAGATTATTGCCGGCATTACAGCAAACAACCACCAGGGAATCATCATCATTGTTTCTAATCCCCTGGATGTGCTGACCTCTCTGGCTTTGCAATGGTCTGGTTTTCCCAAAGAGAGGGTGTTTGGAACAGGAACCATGCTTGACACCGCACGCTTCCGCCATTACCTTAGCGAATACTATGAAGTTAATCCATCCAGCGTGCATGCCTATATTTTGGGAGAACATGGAGACAGTGAGTTTCCTGCATGGAGCTGTGCGCATGTAGGCGGTGTTCCCCTCAAATCGTTTGAACGATATAATCCAAAAGAGCTCTCCAAAATTGCTGAAAAAACACGGAATGCTGCCTATGAAATCATTGCAAAAAAGGGTGCAACATATTATGCCATCGGTCTTGTCATCACCAAACTGGTAAGAACTATCCTTACTGACCAGCGTCATGTGTTGCCGGTTTCCTGTTTACTGGAAAATTATTATGCGATAAATAATATCTGCCTGAGTATCCCTGCAGTCATTGGAAGACAGGGGATACTGAAAAAAATAAAAATACCTCTGAACAAAAAAGAGCAGCAACAGTTGAAGAGATCTGCAAATATTGTTAAGGCATACACACAAATCGTGGAGAAGCATGGCAACTGAACTTTTTGAAGATACAAAGAAACAGTTTGAAGCAGCGCTAGCATATATTCCCATAAGTAAAGATGCAAAAGAAGTATTAGAAAAACATAAAGAAATCCTGGAAGTAAACATTCCCGTACGCATGGATATTGGAAAGCTGCGTGTGTTTACGGGTTACCGTGTTCATCACAATGATGCACTTGGTCCCTCTAAAGGAGGTATTCGTTATCATCCTCTTGTTAACCTCGAAGAAATCAAGGCTCTTGCCTTCTGGATGACGTTCAAATGTGCTGTCGTAGGTTTGCCGTTTGGCGGAGGAAAAGGGGGGGTCATTGTGGATCCCAAAACTCTTTCCAAAAGGGAATTGGAGCGTTTAAGCAGAGGGTATATCAATGCCATCTATGATTTTATCGGTCCGGACAGGGACATCCCTGCGCCTGATGTTTACACTAATGAGACCATCATGGGATGGATGGCAGATGAATACAGCAGAATTTCAAGAAAACAGAGCCCCGGTATAGTAACAGGTAAGCCCGTCAGCATGGGAGGAAGCCTTGGTAGGGGTGAAGCAACAGGTAGGGGAGCATACTATGTGCTTAAGACCCTTCTTCAGAACTATAAATTTGGAAAGAAGCCGACGGTCGCAGTGCAGGGTTTTGGTAATGCTGGGTTTCATATCGCAAAATTCCTTGCAGACGATAGCTTTAAAGTTGTTGCCTTAAGTGACTCCAAGGGTGGAGTGTACGCTCCTGACGGACTTGACCCCGTTTCTATCATGAGAAAAAAGGAAGAGCATGGCAATATTGAGGGTGTTTATTGCAAGGGAACCGTGTGCGACGTCATCAAACACAAGAAAATCACCAATGAAGAGCTGCTTGAGCTTCCTGTGGACATTCTGATTCCTGCAGCCATAGAAGGACAGATCACCAAAGCCAATGCTTCCAGAATCAAGGCTACATTAATTTGTGAGGTTGCCAACGGTCCGACAACACCCGAGGCAGACGCCATTCTGGACAAAAAAGGTATCCCCATCATTCCAGACATCCTTGCTAACGCCGGCGGCGTCACGGTCAGTTATTTTGAATGGCTGCAGAACCGTTCAGGTTATTATTGGACGCTTAATGAAGTCAACACCAAGCTACAGGCCATAATGGCAAAGGCAGCGCATGAGGTCTTTGATCTTCACAAAAAAAACAACATCCCCCTGAGAACTGCTGCCTATCTCTCTGCAGCACATCGTCTTGTGGCAGCCATTGAAGCAAAAGGGACTGAAGAATATTTCAAATGATAACAAAGAATACTTCTCAGGAGAAAATACTTGGTCTTGCCCCACCCTGCAGATGCGATGCCTGTTCCCATGGTTGTACTATGGGCTCTGGTGTTTTTGCCGAGGGTGAAGTAAAAAAAGCCGCAGCTTTTTTTTTTCTGGCTGAGCAGAAGTTCAAAGAAAAATTTTTAGAGAAAATTTTTCTGTTCAATAAAGAAAAATGGAAGCCAAAGCTCTTGCGTGAAGGAAAGCCCTATGGTAGATGTGTATTTTTTGACAAGCAGAAGGGTTGTACCATCCATCCTGTAAAACCGCTGCAGTGCAAGATTGCCATGGGATGCAAACCCTGTGGAGAAGACTTGCAGAAATGGTTTTTGCTCAATCATCTGGTTGATGTGTCGGATGCGCAGAGCATCCGTGACTTTGCCTCCTACCTGAAATCCGGAGGCAAGACCATTCCTGGCGGATCTTTAGAGGAGATGGTGCCGGATAAAGAGAGGCTGAAGAAGATATTGGGGTATGAAATTATGGCATTGTATTAACTAAGATACTTTAATATAGTAGTTCTTCTTTTCTCTTGGTTGACAGAGGTGTATCAACCATGGCGAGACCAAAAGGAAAAATAAAAGTTGTTTGTCAGAAC
>JACRKK010000049.1 GCA_016219795.1 Candidatus Woesearchaeota archaeon
TAATATCGCAAGTATTGCCCATAATTTAAGGAAGATATGGGCAACGAAGGGGAAGATGCACTAAGGTGATGGAAGTTTTTATTGAATAGCTTATTTTTTTGTTATCTGCAAGAAAATTGCTTGAATTATGACTCAGCCTCTTTAGGCTTGGGGTAGGCAAGGAGGTAAATCCAGAGGGAACATTACTCTTGGCAGGGAATCCTGAGGGTCAGCATCCAGCAATGACGTGGTACTATACCATACCCTCCGGCTTTGCCCATTATGATAATAAAGTAAATGCTTTTCTTATGGCAGTGTTGACGCCTAACATAAGCAAATTATCCGCAAGTCCGATAAAACATGAAGATGGCTCCTTAGAATATAAAATAGAATGTCCTGCTCGCAACAGTGCACGGGGGACTGCTGAGGTACAGCACTTTTTTGATATTACCATGACACCAAAAGGCAAGGTGGGTGACTCCCCATTTTATGAAGTGACTGGCATTCATGGATTCACCAAAAGACATCACGATAAAAGAATCGCTGCCCTCGAGCAAAGAGTTTACGATTATCTGAAAGCAAACGGTGATGTCGTTGCAGATTGCACAACCGATGCAGATGGCGTGCTTCATGTCACCTATTTGGGCTTACCACCAGAGGTACCGCTCCATGCTAATGAAATGATTAAGACGGATGAACTACAAATGGCTTTTTTCAGAAAAGCAATTGAGTTGCATGCAAAACGTTATACTGCAATGAAACAGGCGCCAATCAGCGATGAGGATCTTGCATCTCTTCGAGATGCGCGATGGACAGGAAAACTTGCACGAGCATTTTATGGAAGATTTCTTGGCCAACAGGATGATGCATCAGGTGCGCAGGGTGTTGAAGGGATGCCCACAGGATTTCTTGACGACATAAGAACCCATTTTGATGCATATCGGGTCATGCATGCCCTTGGATTTTCCGAGGCAGACCAGCAGTTTAAGGAAGTATACGCAAGACTCATGACTGCAAAAAAGAAACAGTTCCTCCCATTGTTTGGGGGCATCACCACTGACGAGTTTCTTGGAAATTATGCAATGACTTATGATTACAGTGAATATGCGCAAATGGATCCCAAATTTACAAGGAACCCACACCATTTGTTTCTTCCGGTCACTAATGTCAAAGCAGCAAGATTTGATTTTGACAACTTAGCACGGGATATTGAGCAGATGGACATCTGCTCTCTGCTTGATGATTACCGTGCAGACCTAAGCAGACCACAATATGATACACTTTTGCAATACGCCATGCAACAGCTTGGTTTTACAAGTCCGCAAGAGAAGAAAGCCTATCTAAATGCCCTTGATTTTGCCCGTTTTGAACGCAACCTCTTCTTTGCAGGCCACGCGCTTAAAGAGCTTGGGGAACAGCCAAAGAATGAAGAAAAGCAGCATATGGCATCCCATTACCTGCAACGCAGCACGGACGCATTAGGCCGCATCGTCCAGCACCCTGAAAAGTACTGGACACAGGAACAAATAACCGCATATAAGACAACACATGGGACAACGATGGTAGGTGACCTGCGTTATCTGCAGACAGTCATCCGAAACCATATCCCCACCACTATGATATCAAGGTAAGGTAAGGCCATATCATGTCAAAGATGCCCTGCTCAATGGTGAGCAGGTGGCAGACGAGGATGTATTCTTTGGAGGGTTTTTTGAGCAGCATTTCTTCTGCTCCTGCCACTATTTCTTTTCTCAATGCCGCAAGTTCTGCCACCTTTTCTTTTTTATAATTGTAGAATAAATCGCAGAACAGGGCAACAGATGCATTCACTTTCTGGAAGAGAGCAACAGACTGCTCGCTTTTTTTGAGATCTTTATACGCGGGATCTGAGAGGATGTTGGAGAGGTATTCGTAATAATCAGCAACTTTTTCGAGCATCTCTGCAATGACATACATCATAGTAGTTTTCCTGCGCTCTGGAAATCCCTCCCTGTTGAGGAATCTGCGCAGATGGTGGGTGAGGCGGTTGTTGGTCTGCTCCAAGCGCTTAACCCCTTGCATTGCTGCAATGTCTCCTTCTATCCAGGCATTGCATAAATCAGCCCCCATGGTCTTGAGCAGCAGAAGCGTCCTGCGCAGCAATGCATCAAACTCCTCTGCATTTGCCTCTGAGATGCTTCGAAGCGTACACTGGTTTTTGCTCTGCTGCACGATCTCAAACGAAACCGATTCGTTCTTGAGGGATTGCTCTACCCGCTCCAGTTCTGCTACATCTTTGAAGGTGACAATGACTTCATCGTAGCCTGCCTTATACATGGCTGCAGTGCTTCTTCGTGCAAGCACACCGGCATCTGAGACATCCAGTGTTCCTGAGTGCTCCTTTGGCTTTCCTAAAGCTCTGATGTTGAGGATGCCTTCTACGTCGGCAACCTCTATGTCCTGGCCTTTCTGCAGCTGGTGCTCCTGCACCCATTTTGCTGGTAGGGAAACCACCATGCAGCCTTTGCCAAGTTCTATGATTTTTCTTTGCATGACTTGCAGGGAAGAGGGGAGAGTTTATATGTTTTTCTATTTATTATATGATTAATATAAACTATATGTAACATATGCGAAAGTTATATAACTCCCCCATTTATTCTTACTCCAGAGTGATACTAATGAGGTAAAAATGACAACGACCCTACAAAGAACACTTGCAACCCTAGTGCTAGCATTATCTACCAGCATGAGTGGGATGGGCTGCGACAAGTTGATGATACCTCCGCCCCAGACCTCTAAACAAGTCGCTTTAGCTCAACCATCTAAGAACTTAGAAAAAATATTACCTAAAACACCGTCAACGATGACCTATTCAAACGAAATCATCGTCCAATAAAGCGTAACGAAACACCAAAGGTGATCAACAATGGATTTGCAAGACTTACTAAACACAGTGTATTATGATAGAACGGGACTTGAGCTTGGACTGGCGGGTGCATCCGTTGCACTGACTGCTTTAGCAGTGCATGGAAAGAGAGTGCTTACTGCTGCAAAGCAGAAGTTAGCAGATCTTAGAGAAGATTATAATGCTTTGGGAGAAACGTTCCAGCGTGAAACCGGCGTTGAAGTTCCAAGAGGCAGAGAGAAATTTGGAGAAGCCTTTACAGAGACAGTAAGAGCACTAAAACGGAGAGATACAGATCTTCAGAAATATAATGGTGCAGTTGAAGCGCAAAATCGGATCCGCAACAGTTTTGAGGATGCATGGAATGGGTATGAGAGACTCCAGAGCGAAAAGGGGTTTGTAGCTGAGGCGGTTGCACCCCTTACTCAGCACATTGCAACGATGTATAATCTTCTTGGCTCCAAAGAGATGGATGAAATCCTTCCTGCAAAAGAAGTGCGAGAATACAAACGCAGGGTAGAGCAGAGGATGGAAACAGATCTGGGTGGTTTTGTCAGGGGGATTACTGATTTTTCAGAAGGAGATGAGAAAACATACCTGACTCAGGTTGCTGTCGCTGATCAGTTGTTGATAAGATTGGGCACCAGCACCAAGCAAGATGCACTCAATACTGCAGCATACCACGAAAGCGTTAAAGAACATGTGCAGGTATATGTCGGACAGAGAACAGACGATGAGATGGTCGTGGTTGAAACAGCACTGGAAAAAGCAGTAACCAGTTCTGGCAGCCAGAGGCTTTACAACGCAGCAAACAGCGCTCTTGCAAGGCTTGAACGGTTCTATGATATGGTAACTGCACTGAAAGTGCCCGTGGATATTACAACACAGAAACAGCAGATTGTACAATACAAGACACAGCTTGCAGCAGCATATGCTCCGGCACCCACTGGATTGGGCCAGTAAATTATCTGGGACGTGAAAGAGGGAAACACCATGGCTAACGAATTCACAGGCTTTGATTATGGAGAAACCACTTCATCCTCCGGCTGGATGAAAAAGGCAGGTGTAGTGGCAGCCACACTTCTGACGGGTGCTGCCCTTTATTTAGGATTCGGGCACAACCAGATTTCTCCACAACACGAATTAACACCCCAAAGCAGATTTGAGCAGATAGCACAGGAATCGCCTTCTGCACCACCGCTGCCTTCATTCACTGCAAGTCCAGAGCCGACACCCCCTTCTATCCCATCACCTGTGCACACACAGACACCGGCACCCACAGATACATGTCCACCTACACCTTCTCAAACGCCAGAACCATCTGACACCCCAACACCCGCACCTACACAGCCACCCACCCCCATATATACTCCTCCTCTTGTATCTTCTCCTAAAGTGCCTGCTCCAACAGGCAGTTTAGGAAGCGGTACAGCTTTTGCGCCGCAGATCGTAGGATTCCAATCATACAAAGCTGTGCTTGGTCTTCCCCAACGAGGAAACTTTGATCCTGCATTCTCATTTACTTCCTCATATACGGTGCTCAATCCCGTGGAAGTACAGGATGGAAGACTCGTGTTCAGGCACGGAGCAACTGCTTTGGGTCATCAATACGGCTTTGATGCCGTAGGCGTTAATATCACAGCCAACAAAGCGATTGTTGGTAAAGCGTATAGCAGATTGGGAGATGACATTACAATCCCCCTCACAGACGATATGAAATCTGCATTGAACACAGGAGGTGCTGGCTTTCAGGTCATGGCACTCAAGCAGATGGGCAGGACAAACAAGTATACTATTGTCGCCTCCTATGCAAACGGGAGATTTGGACTTCCTTCCACACCCGTGGCACAGGAAGTACATCTTCCTGCTCCTAGTGCAGGAAATACATTAGAAGGTCTGCTTGCGGACACTGCTCTTCAGCAGATGGTAGATCAGGGATATGGTTCTTTTGCTGTAGAGGGAACCAACGGTTCTTCATCGGTTGCATATCTCAAACCAGTTACGGGACCTGATGATGAACGCCTTCAGCAGTATATCAGCATGGGAAATAAAGTGCGCTCTTCATTACCTGCCGCCCTAAGGGAAGGTGCGCACCGACAAAAAGTGCTGACGACCGTTATTGAGAAATATCTTTCTGGCAGAAGCGGAGAAGTGCTTGATGGCCAGCAGGTAAGAAAATATCTTGATGAATTTGAGTGTGATGTTGCAGAAGTCGCTGACCTGTATATGGGTGCCCGCCAAAAGGGTCTCTCTCATGCAACAGCATTAGAGCACGCTGCACAGGAATCGGCCATTGGTGGCGTAGCTTGCGCAACAGATGCGTACGAATGCTTAAAAATTGCCCAGCATATGGGTCTGAAAGTGACCATAGGCAGGTGGGACAAGACATTCTTTGACGAGCAGGATGTTGGCTCGTTCATCGCTGGGCTTTATGCGCAAAAGGATGTTCACGGGAAGAAAACATATGCGACGAAAGAAATTTTAGCACAGGTGGCTGATCACTTTGGGCATACCATGAGCGAGAGCACCATGAGGAATTATTTATCATCCTACGCTACCGCCTCACTGAAGAAGGCGGCGTGATTTCCTTAGCATCTCCAAAAAGTTTATAAATAAGTACTGGCAGGGGATAAGTATTCATTAAAAGAGGTGCAGATGTATGTATCATAAAAAAGGGGACCTGTCCTTATCCACCAACGCCATCGTTGTGCTGATTCTTGCCATTGTGATGCTTGGGCTTGCCTTGGGCTTTGTCAAGGGGATGTTTGGGAATATTACCAAAACATTTGAAGAGCAGGCATTAGCTGAGCCGGAACCCAATGTTGCTACCAGTTCAAATCCCGTCACGTTCTCTAAGCAAATTATTAGTGCTGGTTTAAATGACAAGGTTGTCTTTAAAGTGGGTATGTTCTGTAATAATGCCACCGAAAATTGTGTGGATATGGTGCCCACAGTTACCTGTGGATTGCTGACTAAAGAATCCAATGACTTATGTACTGCTAAGAATGTCACGAAATATTCCTCCGGAATCAGTGCATGCCAGTATACGGCATCAACAAAGGGAGAAACAATTTGTTCATTTGGGACATCCTATGGCTCAGTAGATATTAAAGTAAAAGTTACTTAAGAGGTGAAACGCTCATGGCACTCAAGAAACGGATGACGCAAGAACAGGAATTTAAGATTATGACTCTGGTGTTAGACAAATTCCTGTGGGTAGGTGTGTTTATAATGGTGTATGGCTTCTATGTCGTTGCCATCGCCAATCAGACCGAAGTGCTTCGTGGCGTTGCGTTCATGATTGCCGGTGCGCTTATCCTGCTGCTGTTCATGTTCCTCATCGTGAGGGAATATGAAGTGATGAAATAAATTTGTTTATTTTTGATATATGTTTTTTCTGTGGCCAATAAGTGCAACCAGTATTATTTTTTGTTCTTGATTGAGTTCTGCAATAACCCTATAATCACCTATTCGCAATTTGTATTGTGGTTTTCCTTCGAGCCGTTCAAAAAAAAAGAATGGATTCTCCTGGCTTCTTTCAAGTTTTTCGATAATTCTTCGGTTGATGTTTGGGGGTAATCTCTCAAGAAATTTAGTAGTGCCCTTAGGAACGACGAGGAGCAACATTAAGGCCTAGCCTCTTTCGCACTTGATCTAAAGTATAAAATTCTCCTCTTTTTATTTCTTCCTTGGCCTCTTCAATAGCTATGATGGCCCATTCCTTAAGTTCGCCCTCATCTTCAGTCTTACGCTTGAGTACTGCGGCTTGCATATACAACGAAGATGAGGAAGTATTATTTAAAGACATACGCTGTTTTTTCCGGAGAGAAGAAAAAAATTTCAGAACAAAGAATCAGACCAAAACCGCATTCACAGTCCCGTCCTGACCGGGCCTTGAGACAACGCGTGCCTTGCCAAGATCCGTGTCAATGACTGTGCCCTTGGTGATAATGTTTCGCCGAACGAAATGCCGGTTAGCAGGATTGTCAACTACTGTCTTTATCTTTGCCTTCTGGTATTTCTTGGTCTTGGGATCAAGGACGTTTGCTATATTAGCAAGAATAAGTCTCATCTTGTTATTACCGCCTACGGTTCTGTCTTTCTTGCGTTTGGTCTCTCCTATTTTGGTATGGGTTGGGAGTCCGCCTGCTTCATACTGGCGCTTCTTGCGGTAAGCATGATAACGCGCACCACTAAGCTTTCTCTTGGGTCTTGACTGGGTAATAACCATATTAGTGCGAAAATAAGAGGGGATTTATAAAGCTTTTGAATCTGCGCATTCCACTAGTATTTTCACTAGTGGCTTAATGGAAGGCGCAGGGTTAAAGAAAATTGGCCCGAGCGAAGCGAGAATGCCGTCGGTCTATTGACCGACGGTGGCCAATTTTCTTTTTACAAATAACTGTTCTCGTTTTTCAGGAGAACAAACAAAAAAAGAAAAAAAGCACAGTGTGCCTACATCATACCGCCCATACCCATACCTGGCATGCCACCCATGCCCATACCGCCTAGGTCCGGCTTGTCATCTTTCTTGTCAGGCAAATCTGCAACCACTGCTTCTGTGGTCAGAATCATGCCTGCGATGCTTGCTGCATTCATGAAAGCGCTCTTGACCACCTTTGTGGGATCAATGACGCCTGCAGCAACAAGGTCCTCAAAGACATCAGTCTTTGCATTATATCCTATATTGCCAGTCTCATGTTTGAGTCGGTCAACGACAACGCCGCCATCTTTGCCTGCGTTAGCTGCAATCTGCTTGGCTGGCTCCTCCAATGCTCTCCTGACGATATCCACACCCATCTGCTGATCCCCTTCCAGCTTGAATTTGTCAAGCACCGGAATTGCCTTGAGGAATGTAATACCGCCACCGGGGACAATGCCTTCTTCTACAGCAGCCTTGGTTGCGTGCAGCGCATCGTCAATGCGGTATTTCTTCTCCTTCATCTCCGTCTCGGTTGCAGCACCTACATTGATGACGGCAACGCCGCCTGCAAGCTTTGCCAGACGCTTCTTGATATCTTCTTTGTCAGAATCGTACTTAGCAGCCTTTAGCTGCGCTTCAATCATGGAAACGCGCTCTTTGATCTTTGCGCTGTCGCCTTTACCCTCGATGACAACGGTCTTCTCTTTGTTGACTTTGATACGTTTTGCCCGGCCAAGCTGCTTGCCTGTGACATTCTCAAGTTTCATGCCTTTGTCCTCGCTGACCACGGTTCCTCCGGTCAGTACAGCGATATCCTCAAGCATCTGCTTTTTGTCCTCGCCATAGCCAGGTGTCTTGACTGCCACAACCTTAATAGTACCTCTGATAAGGTTCAGAACGATAGTTGCAAGCGCCTCTCCTTCCACATCCTCACAGATCATCAAAAGCGGTCTGTTTTCCTGAGCAACAAACTCCAGGATTTTCACCATGTCCTTGATGCTGCCAATCTTCTTGTCATAGATAAGCACATAAGGCTCTTCAAGTACTGCCTCAAGCCGCTCAGGGTCAGTAATCATATAAGGGCTGATATACCCCTCCTGAAATTCCATCCCCTCAACAACCTTAAGTGTCGTCTCAAAGGACTTTGCCTCCTCAACCGTAATGACTCCGGCAGACCCTACCTTCTTCATGGCCTCTGCAATCAAGTTGCCCATCTCTTCATCATTATTGGCAGAAATAGTTGCAACCTGCGCAATTTTGTCCTTGACATCAATGCTGTTCTGCTTGATGACGTCAACAACCTTCTGGGTTGCCTTGTCAATGCCTCGCTTGACTTCAATAGAATTTGCGCCTGCGGTAATCACACGCAAGCCTTCCCTAACGATTGCCTGGGTAAGAACTATCGCAGTCGTTGTTCCATCCCCTGCAATATCCTGCGTCTTCTCAGAAACTTCCTTGATGAGCTGTGCTCCCAGATTCTCAAAATGGTCTGGAAGTTCAATCTCTTTTGCAATGGTCACACCATCATTGACTATGATGGGATTACCGAAACTCTTACCCAAGAGCACATTACGCCCCTTGGGGCCAAGGGTAATCTTGACGGTGTTTGCAAGCTTGTCCACGCCTCTGACAATTGCCTGCCTTGCCTGATCATGGTATATGATTTGTTTTGCTGTCATCTTCGTTCACCTCACTCTAATTTTGCCAGCACATCTTTATACTCCACAAAGATGTATTTCTGGCCGTTGACTTCTACTTCATCAGAACTATAGCCCCCGTAAATGACACGGTCGCCTTTCTTTAAAGGAAGCTCTTTGCCTTCATCCTTTCCTTCTTTAAA
>JACRKK010000050.1 GCA_016219795.1 Candidatus Woesearchaeota archaeon
AACAAATTGATTGAAACTCATAAGAATCACCTCTTATTATCAATTCTTCGACGATAAACAACTATTTATACCTTTCGCTATTGACGAGAAAATAACATTAAAAAAGAAGAACTGAGGGGTTATTCAAAACTCTCTATAGTAAAGTGTCTGCCCTTTTATGATTGCTGCTATTTCTGACAGGAGAAGGCCTGCAAACGCATCTCCTTCAAACTGCTCAATGCCGTCACGTGAAACATAGAGGGTAAAGCCCGCAAAAAGAGTTGCCTCGGTTCTGGTAAAAGAGAGTTTTGTTTTTCCATCACGTCTGTGTACATGATAGTTTTTTGTTCCATAATCAAAGACAACGCTGTAATCAAGCCCAAATTTATTCAAAATCTTTTCTCGCAGGTTTTCAGACATCTCTTTTACGATATCTGCATTTGTATGATAACGTGCATCTGGTAAGTTCACAATCAATCCCCTGGGCATTACACTAAATTCCGGACTAAGTTGATGGAACGCAAATAATTGATCATCTACAGATGCTAATCTACATTGCTCTGTTTTTTGCCAGCCTGCATCAAATGCGTATGTTTCCAGAGGCGATTCTTTCGCTAAGGCAAGCATCACGTCAGTGACCATTGTCGGGTCCGGGCTGACAAACTGCAGATAATGGGTTGTCTGCCCTAAAGCAGTGATGGATGTTGTTTTCCATCCGTTCACGATTGCACTTCTGCCAACGTAGCCGGCAAATGTCTGGAGGTGCTGGGTAAGGTCAGGGTTGAAAGAATAGATAGTGTCTGTCTCCCTGAAATACCGCAGTTTCTGCGTTGCTTTGAGCGTTACTTCTTTTGCTGCGCGCACAGCGGCCCATACTCTTGCACTTTCTTCCGGAACCTCAATAGGGGGAAGAACCATATACATTGACCAGAGCGTGTCTGGTTGTCCAGGAATGCGTAGCATTGCATCCGCAATATCCTCAAGACTGCCTTTGTCCATAGAATCGATTAATGAGGAATTGGTTATAAATGTTTGCTTTTTTATTTACTTCAAGGTAGTATCATTAAAGTCAGAATCTCTCTAATATACAGAGTTCTACCCAGATAAGAAAATGGTCACTTACAGAATAAGGGATAGTTTTGTCAATATTGAATATTCCTGCTTCTTTTGCAGCGTCTGGATTGGCAATTACTCGGTCATAGGCGCAGTTTGTTGTGGTTTTACTAGTGGTATCTGCACTATCTAGAACAACCCACAGCCAATCATCAAACTGTGTTTGGGATGCGTTGTCGTAGTAATCACAGTCTGCATTGAGGTCACCTATAATGACAACATTGCCATTTCTATTTTTTAGAAGGGCTTCAAGATTGTCCATTTCCGTAGGCACATGGTCAGGATCAGTATGGATATTGATTAGCGTGAGGTTGTAGTCATTGACATTGATGGTTACTTCCAGAGGCGGACGCTCAAACTGATTGGGCATCCCTTCCCGTGTATTATAATCCACAACAGCTTTGACATGCACGTTTGGTTTGTAAAGAAAACCATACTGCTCTTTGATGTTGGACGTGCCTGCCCTGCTGCTCACCATATGCTGATAATTTGGAAGCAGAGCACACAGTTTTTCAAACGCATTATTTTTTCCGGTGGTTTTATCTCTTATTTCCTGAACAAAAAGGACCGTACAGTTTGCATCCTGTATGTGCTGCGCATATGCAGTCATCCTGCCCGTATCATTCCCGGCACTCTTTCCAAGGAAGTGCAGGTTCCAGTTTCCCACCTTTAGCGTGTAGGGGCAGCCTGAAGCGGGAGCTGGTGTTGCAACAGCAGTTGTCGACTTTGGCGTCGGGGGGCTTGGCGTTGGGGACTGCGCATACGCAGGCTGGCAGAGTGCTATATAAAGCGATGCAAGCATGGCAAGCCCTGTGGTGAGGTATTTTGGCATGGGCTTTGTGAATCCGGGTTTTTTCTTAAATCTATCTGCCTGAACCTCTGCGGGCAGTGCATCATAAGGTTTATAAGCGAATCTTTATTCGCTGGATAAGATGGATACCCAACCTAATCTCCCACGAATGACAGAACTTTTGACCCTTCCATATAGGGGGACACGATATCGTTCTGTTAGTGACGGAGCTTCAAGCCGATTTGTCAAATCACCAAACAAGGCCTACGCTCTTGTGGATGCTATTGGAGACTTTTTTGAGGAACATAATGTTTCTCCAGTTTCTTTGTTTGCATATAGTCCAACAGGCCAAGAGGCTGAAGAATTGCAGGGTTCCCTGCTTGAAAAGCAGCTCGTTGAAGAAGGAGATAACGTAATTATTTATGGGGGGGAAACCGAAAGAAGATTAGCTCTGGATGATTCCATAAAAGTAAGTGATCATGAAGGCGGCTTTAAGCTACAGATTCTGCGAGGTTCTCAATCTGCTTCTGAAATCATTTTTGACTGGAGTGCTTATGGCTACGGCTCAGGCAAGGAAACCATCATCTCCAGAGAGAACAGCTGCGTCTATGCTGTGGATGTAAGAGGGAAGTATAAAGCATCGCGTGATCTGTATGCAAGACTTAAAGAAGCTGTGGGAGATTACTACTGCAGGTTGGCGTTCGGCTTTGTAAGGGGTCCGTTTAACGGTTTTGCGCCTAAGGGCTACAAAGCATGGGATTTTGTGTACGATAATATTCTTGGAGAAGCAACAGGAATAAGCATAGCCTACAAAGACAAACATTTTGTTATGACCATTTACGAACGAGAAAGTAAGTATAGCACCCTTTTTGAATCAGAGGAAAAACTGATATTAGCACTTAACACTCTTTTTACGGAAATACCCCCCAGAAGGCTTCCGTTTTTTGAAGATTCCTTTAGAAGAATCTCCCATAAATACAAGGATGCAGATGCTGCAATAGCTGGATTGTTCCCAAGCATGGTTCAGGATGCTGCCGATGGTTCCGGCAGACCTCAAAGAAGAGAGCCTTTTCTTAAAGTAAGGGCAACTCCTTTAGGGCTCGCCTGTGAAAGAAACCTTGGCGGGCTTCAGCCCGCAGTTGAATTTCACGGTTAGGGCGAGCCGAAACTTATTTCTACATGAAAAATAAAGAAAATGAATGCGTGGCGTAGCCGGCGCACTCACTTTCCA
>JACRKK010000053.1 GCA_016219795.1 Candidatus Woesearchaeota archaeon
CTTGTGGATGTTTGCCTGGCGTTCATCGCAGGACGTTGCAGTCTATGTGCTGGAGGATTTCTGGTCCCGCACATTATATCATCTTTTTTCATCTCCTCTACAAGTCAGCGAGTATATTATTAGCACCATGCTGTTTGGCATTTTTCGCTCCTTGATTACTTTTGCCTTTCTTGTGACTTTGGGCTATCTCGTTTATTCTTTCAACTTGTTTAGCATCCCCCTATTCTTTCTTGCAACGGCAATTTTTCTTTTGACGCTTTTTGGATGGATTCTGGGTTTATTTGTGACTTCCCTTATCCTGCGCTATGGTCAGCGCATACAGATACTTGCATGGAGCAGTATCTGGCTGATGCAGCCATTTAGTGCCATTTTTTATCCGGTGTCTGCGCTTCCTGCATGGGCAGTGCCTATTGCAAAACTCTTGCCAACCACCCACATCTTTGAAGCATTGCGCAGCATCATCTCCTCCGGAAAAGTTTCTTCCGGTGGTTTGTGGTATGCTTTCATTGTTGAGCTTCTTTTGCTTGCCATCATGACACTTTTTCTCTACAACTCGTTTAGAAAAGCACAGAAATCAGGACGATTAGTACATGGTGATTAGATGTATTCCTTTAGAGCCTACGGCCACCCAAATGTGCTTGGAACGCACAGAAACACCTTTGAATTTACCAAAGATGCTTACCTAACTCCGCAGGGGGATTGTATCATCGGAATCAAAGCAGATTTTTCTTTAACAGAAATAAAAAAGCAAATGTTTGACAAGATAAAAATAACCATTACCACAGAAAATGTTGTTGAGGTGGTTCACGCAATTTACAATCCTTCATTTTCTTCAGATCATGAGATGGTTATTAGGATAACTGATTACAAAGACGCAAGGACGTTTGCAGCACATGCAGACAAAGCAGCAAAGCATTTATCAACCAAATTAACAGATGTTCTTAAGAACCCCCTACAGCAACTGACCATCACTATTTGTCCAGACGAGCAATAATCAGATAATTGCCTTCCAATGCCAAGTCTACGACCTTGGGCACTGCAAGCTCCCTCATTTGGGTGTAATAGGGCGAGAGTGGATGGACTACTTTTCTTCTCAGGAGTTTTTCGTACAGCTTTGCGGCCTTTAGCTTTCTTGCCTTTAGTATTGTGAAATTGTGCTTCAGCTCCTCTAAGAAAAACGCATGTTCTATCGGTGAGACCTGGGTTGAGATGACATACCCGCCCATTCTTAGCAGGCAAGGGATCATTATGGTACAGATATCTTTCCATTTTTTGTGCTCTGCAAGGCAGCGTTCGCGTGTCCAGTCGGGGCTGTGCCCTATCTTGAAACGGATGGCTTTTTCTGAGGGGAAAACGGGTCCTGGCCGCAGAAGGGTAAGGATGTCATATTGCTTCTGTCCAAATTTGAAACGTCTCACATCACCCACTCTTACCTTGGTCTCAATGCCCAGAAGACTTGCCATTTCATCAAAATGGTCATCAATGCCCATAACCTCTCCGTAGGCGAGCATGACTTTGACATCCATGCCCGTATCACAGCCTATGTCTAATATCTGTTTGTGGTGAAGGAGTACAGGCAGCGATTTAAAGAATCGCTGTTTGCGTTGCAGTGCTGCATACTCATCATCTAAATACCGCACATAGGCCCTGCCTCTTGAGCGAAACAGGGCGACTGCGTATTGTTTGGTATTATGGATTTCATTTTTTATCTTGAGTGCTCCGGGAAATGCTTTCTTTAAATGAGGCATCTTGCGGGAGCGGACATATTTCCTGCTCTGCCTTCTTGCGTAGGAAACCATGTTAGAAAGAGAAATTTTTGTGGAGAGAAAGTCTGCTGGTATTTCACAGATGCTGACCTCTGACCAGAACAGGGATTCTGGCTTGTCGTTGGCAAGCACAGCAATGTCAAGATAGAGCATTTCCCTCTCATGAAGCCTTGTCACCTTGCCTAGATGCTTTGCCTTCATGTCAGGATTGTAATGGATGAGGGGGTGATGCAGTTTCTTTGCTACCATCCCGCTGATGGTATGAATCATCTTCTCTTCAGGTGTGTCTGTGCTTTTGGGGATACTCTGCACCAAAAATACAGGTGTTTTTGTGTTGATGGCACGCAGCTTGATGTCTCCTGCATGGACCGTTCCCCTGGTCCGGAACTCGCGCAGAAGCTGTTGGTAATTGTAGAGCAGGTAGATGGGTAAAACAACGGCTTTGATAGTCATGTTTAATGCCTCATGATTTCGTAGAACGCGTCAAAGACAGGCATGTCTGAGGTTACAAAGAAGAAATCAATGCCCATCTGGTGGCAGAGGTCTTCGATTTTTGCGCTGTGCTCGTTTAGACACATTTGGTATTTCTTGCGAAGGCGCGGGCTGATGTTGGTGTGCAGCACGTCATTGCTTTCTGCATCGCGGAGCTTTACATCACCCTCAATATCAATCTCCGCCTCTTTTCTGTCCAGCACCTGGATGACCTTTATCTCATGGTTCTTGCAGTCCATGCGGCTCAACCCAGCCTTAATCTCCTCAATGTTGAACAGGAAGTCTGAGACAATGAAAATGACGCTTTTGGTGGTAATCAGTTTTCGGTATTTGCTTAAGGATTCTTCAAAACGTGATTTTCCCTTTAATTTGAGATCCTGCAAATGCTCAATCATGCTGGCAAGCTGATGCATCCCCCGCCTTGGCGTGAAGTAATGGATGTCATCAGCAAAGGTTGAGAATTCAAATTTCTCGTTATCTCGCATAGCAAGATATGCAAATCCGATGCCTAGCATGCAGGCATATTCAAATTTTGAATTCTTGTCCCCAAAATTCATGCTGGCACTGTAATCAACAATGATATGGGCGGTGAGATTGCGTTCTTCTTCATATCTACGCACATGAAGCTTGTCTGTCCTTGCGTAAATGCGCCAGTCAATAGTCCGAAAATCATCGCCCGCCACATAATTCCGAAAATCCAAAAGCGATATGCCTCTCCCATGGGCTATGGACTTTCTGGTGCCAGCATAGTTGGAGGTGACCCTCTTGTTAATGATTAGATGGAATTTTCGAAGCTGGTTAAGAAAGGTCGTATCTATCATGGTCAGACGCGCTTCAATAGTTCCTTGATAGCATCATCAGGTTTCATGCCCTGACGCTCTGCATCAAAATTCAGGATGATTCTATGGCGGAGCACCGGATATGCCATGGTCTTTAAGTCTTCTTCGCTGACATGATTCCTTCCATTTAAGATGGCGCGTGCCTTGGCTGCAAGGATGAGGCCGATGGACGCACGTGGCGATGCACCGTACTCAAGGTTTTTGTCCGTACGCGTGCTGGTCACTATTTTCACTGCCTGTTGCACCATGTCGCTTGAGATAGGAACTTGTCTGGTGAACTGCTGCAGGGCAAGCAAAGAATTCTTGCCGATGACTGCTTTGATCTCATCATTTTTCTGACGTTTTGCATACTGCTCAGCAATCTTGACTTCTTCTTCAAAAGTTGGATATCTTACCACTACCTTAAGCAGGAACCTGTCTGCCTGTGCTTCAGGCAGGGGATATGTTCCTTCCTGTTCAATGGGGTTTTGAGTGGCAAGAACGAAAAAAGGCAGGTCCAGAGGCATGGTCTTGCTTGCAACCGTCACTTGTTTCTCCTGCATCGCTTCCAAAAGCGCAGACTGCGTTTTTGGCGTTGCCCTATTGATTTCATCAGCAAGTACTATATTGGCAAAAATGGGGCCTGGCTGGAACTTGAAGAATCGCTTGCCGCCGACTTCCTCAATGACTTGTGTTCCTGTGATGTCGGAGGGCATCAGATCAGGGGTATGTTGGATCCTGCTGAACTTAAGATCCAGGCATTGGGCAAGTGTTTTTATCATGAGCGTTTTTCCAAGACCCGGGAAACCTTCCAAAAGCACGTTGCTGTCTGCAAGAAGGCCAATGAGGATAAGTTCTACAGTCTCCCTCTGGCCAATCACTATCTTATCCAACTGCTCGTAGAGCGCATCGAACGTCTTACGCAACTTTTCATATTCAGAACTGAGCATAGCATCCTCTTTTTTCATAGCTAATCCCTCCATTCATTTATTGTTTGCAATTTCCATAAAATAACTCTTGATAACTTTCCTGTCTGTCTTGGAATATTCCTCTTTATAGGTCGCATCAACAGCTCCCTCAAAACCCCTGCTGTTTAAAAATCTTTCCTCAAATTGTTGATCTTCAATTTGTTTCTCTCTGGAATAATCAATCTCATCATTGGCATACTGCATCTGCATAAGGACCTCGTCTTTTCCTAATTCCGCTTTTGACTTTGAGCCAAAGATTGCTGCCCCATTCAGACCCCCACCATCTCCACCATTACCTTCTGCATTTCCCTCAAAGAAATCATTGATGTTGGAGCTGATGGCCACAGCTTTCTCACCTGCAGTGGTGATGAATTCGCCCATATCATTAATCAACCGCAGATTAAATATGCTGGTAAAAATGATCATGAAGCACAGCAGGCATACAGCCCCTATTTTGAGAAAGGACTGCTTCATATCGAAAAAACTTCCTACGGTGACTTTGCTCATTTTTAGGTCAACTTCATCCCTCAGCTTTTCAACAATAAAATTATTCTGGTCGAGGGAATCGCGCACTGTGCGAAGCCGCTCGTTGAGTTGTGGATATTTCTTTTCAATGATATCCACATCGATACCTCTGACCCTTCTGGTGAAATTGAGGATAAAATAGATGGCTGCCGCAGGGATTGCCCCGTAGAGAGGAGGAATGCCAAACATAAACAACACAAAATAAACCAGGAGGAACGCAAGGATAGCATTCAGCAACTGTTCAAAAAGGATAAGCCCTGTAAAGGTATGCCGGATTTCCTTGAGAATCTTCTCAATCATCTCTTTAGACATTCTTAAGCACATCCGTTTCTTTGCTTACATCATTGGCATCCCCTTTCACATCAGAGAGGATGTCTTTACAGGCCTGAGGTGTAGCATCCTGTCCCTGATAGTTTGTGATAGTGTTGAGCAGCACATTTACTGCCTTTGCAAGATTGTTTGTTGCGCTCTTATAGGCTTTGACATCCGTTGATGCTTCTTCCAGTTCAGCGGTTTTCTCCAGCAGGTTTGTTTTTGTGGTATCAAGCTCACTTTCTGTGGTTTTCCATTTGTAGTAATAATCCTCTTTTTCTGCTTCACTTTTTTTGAGGCTGGCACGAAGATCAGTATTCTGGTCCTCAAGCGATTCTTTCACATCTGTGACATTTTCATACAACTTGCTTAATTCCTGCTCACGTTCCTGCTTAAGCCCAAGTTCTTCATTGGTTTTAGAAAGGATATTCTGTTTGCTTTCCAGCTCCTGCCTGGTTTTTTCCAGTTCGCTTACTTTTGCAGAAAAAAGGGATGACATATTCGTATAGGTGCTCTGATAATAAATGGATATTCCTGCAAGAATCATAATAATAAGGATAATAATGGTCAGTAGCATGAAATTGACATTCTTCTGCATTCCTTGTCACCTTCTTTTTGGATAGTCTTGGCTATTAGTATAGTGAAACCAATACTGATATATAAATATTTCTCTAACCAGATTTTGCGTAGCAAAATCTGTGGATAGGTAAGGTGAATCCAGAAACAGTATCTTTCTTAAAACACATTTGGATACTGATGGAATAAAAAGGGTGGCTGCCGTGATTTGAACACGGCCGAGGAGATCCACAGTCCCCTATGCTACCAAGCTACATCACAGCCACCATAATACCATTGTCTGATTGTGTTTTCAATGTTATCCGGGTCTTTATGACTACGAGAGCTCCATCTGTTTTATAAAAGTTTTGATGCTCGGTCTTTGGATTTGCGCTGTTTTTGGTATTCTGTTACCCCGAAAATCTCTAAAAGAAAATCTGTCACCCGTTTCCTGCTCATTTTCTTCTCCATTTTGATGCTTTCTATATAGGGCTGGCCGATGAGGTAAGCAGCCACTTTTCTATAAGCAACAGAGGATGGGCTTTCAGGATGGCTGTAGCAGATAGGATGGCGCAGCATCAGTGCTTCCCGCATCCGGTCATCGTAAGGAATAATACCTATAATCTTGGATTCAATCAAGGTTTCCACATTCTGGGTGGTCATGTCCCTTGAGTCACCTTTAACATGGCTTAGAATGACGCCAATAATATCCTTGCCGTGCTCTTTAACAAGTCTCTTGAGCCGGACAGCATCAGTAACGGACGGAAGCTCAGGCCTTGTTACAATCAGCACTGCGTCGGCTGCGCTGATAGCAGCCTTCACCTCGCTTCCTAGTCCGGCTGAAGCATCGATTAAGACAACCTCTGCCTTTCCACGGAGGCCAGAGACTGCCTCTGGGAGCTTTTTAGGGTCTATGGACTGGAGGTCTGCATACCTAATACTGCCGGGAATGATCTTAAGCCCGGAAGGATGGAGATAAGCAGCATCATGGATTTCTGCATTTCCCTTCAGGACATCATGCAGTGTCACAGGCACAAGGGGCGCACCCAGATGAATGCTCATATGCGGTGTTGTCAGGTTCCCATCGACCACAATAACCTGCCTGCCAAAATTGTTTAAGGCAAGACCTAGGTTTATGGCCGCGGTGGTTTTGCCACATCCGCCTTTGCCTGAAACGACAGCTATAATCTTAGTCATGCTCTTTTTTCACGTTTAAGAATAGTTCAATCCACTTGAAATCGTCCTTTGCACGCTGGAAATAAATAACAATCTCATCGATAGATACCCTGTATTCCTTGCCCTCAACCTCGGTTATCATGGTGACGTGCCGCCTGAACTCCTCTTCCTTGGTGAAAGGAGTACGCAGCATCTTCCGCAGAAGGATGTACCAATCCAGAATCTTCTGTATCTGCTCTTCCTTGATGTATTCCGTTCGCACAATGTCAATCTTGGCTGCAGGACTCTTGGGCTCTGACTCCAGAACGTGCTTCTCTTTCAATTTTTTTATGAGTGCATCTATTATAAACCCATAGGCATTAATCATCCGCTCAACAGCACTGCGGATAACATCTACCGTGCGGGTATATTTCAGGCTGACGTAGATAAGATGATCCACGCGCTTAAGTTCCTGGTTTGCTTCACCTAAAGATTCCCGCATTTTTCGTTGTAATAGAGCTTATATCCCTTAAAAATAATGCTGCCTTATTTAAATATGTTTTTATTCTGTCCATAGTTATAGTTTGCATATCATAAGCGTCAGTGCATATTACAAAAACATCTTTTCTTCTGAACTCGACCGGACTTTTACGATGGGCAAGTACCGCATCCCGGATTTCCCTCAACTGGTGTAGGTAGTTTCTGGACAGTTTATAGCGCGGCAGGCATTCCTGCTCAAATATGAACAGTTTGCTGTCAAAGTCTTGATTAAAGGGAGGAATGTGCTTAAACAATCGGTCGTAGTACAGTAGTGCCGCCATGCCGTTTGCATAGGCCAAAAATACATTTTCCATCACCGACATCAAAAGCTTTGGATCTTCTATGAGAGGATAGGTCTGGGTGAGCATATGGTCTGCAATCAGGTGATAGCGTTTTGCTTTCTCCAGGGATTCCTGGAATTTCTCCATGCTTTTCTATAAAGAAGGTGAAGGATTTAAAGGTTGTGGCCTATTACTCCTTGGCTTTCAGTTCCATGATAGCAGCAGCAAGATCTCCGCCACTCTCTTCAAGTGCTTTGGTTGCTTCCTCCTTTGAAGCATGGGCCTGCTCCATTACGGTTGCAATATCCTCTTCAGAAAACATGCCTTCCGGCTCATCTCTTGACACTTCTCGTACTTCTCCTGAAATTTGGTAGCTTTCCTGGCCCATCATGTTCACTTTGCTTACAGAAGGCGCATCAAGAATAAGGTCTTTGTCATGCAGGCGTATGATGACTTGTTCCGCATCAAGCTCTTCCTGCTTAATACCCATGCGCTTCATCGCCTGTTTCATCATCCTTGGATCAAGGTTGGGCATCATCTTAGAATGCAGTAAACTCATCAAGTGTTTTCAATAATCCTTTTCTTTTAAGGAAATCGACTTGTGTTGGTCTGTATTTGAAAATGACATCCCCTTTTTCGTCTCCGCTAAGCTCCCATGGTTCCACAAGAACGATATCGCCTTCACGTACCCAGAGTTTGCGCTTGAGTCTTCCAGGGATTCTGCAGATTCTTGTTTTCCCATCAAGGCACCGCACTCTTACCCTGTTGCCTCCCATACGCTGTTCAAGTACCCCTAAGGTTTCGTTTCCGCGCGGCAGCTTTACGCGCTGTAATTCTTCATTCTCCGCTTGTTGCGCTGCAGTTCCAAAACCACGGTCGCGCAAGACATCTTTTTCGTTCTTACCGGGGTGTACCTTGCGGCGTTGTTGTGGTGCACTTGGTTTTTTATTGGCACTGAAAGGTGGTCTGTTGGAAGAACTAAAGGGAGGCCTGCTGGAACCACCACCAGGTCTAGAACCATAGCTTGGTCTGAAACCGCCGGGACGCTGCCCACCGGGACCTTGTCTTTGGCCTTGTCTTGGTGTAAACATGAATCCTGCAAACATCACCCGCTATATAAATGTTTGCGTCTTATAATTTGGGCATGTTTTCCCTGAAAAAATCACTGATAACTTCGTTGTTTTGTGAATGAAACACATATTTCAATACTCCGTCATCCTCGTTCCTCTTCAGAATACCTTTTTCTGTTAGGAATTCAAGCATGCTGAAGGTATAGAGATATACAATGCCTGTAATTTTGTCATGTTCCCTTAGGACTGATTTGAAAAGATTCATCCACAGTTCATCAGAATCCCTGACAAGTTCCACTGCGGAAACGGGCACCTGTTTTGCTGCAAGGATATTCTGGAGCGTGATTGAGAAATGGTTGTAGCTTTCAACAATCCCTTCAATGCAGGGGCATGGTTGTTCCATGACATCCCAATGGGAAGGATACATCACCATATTCTGTTCTCTGCAGAGCAGATATAGACGTGCAAGGCTTTGCAGAAGCGGTGCGATGCCCTGTTTGTCATCTTCTCCAAAGCGTGCAGGAAACGGAACAGTCCTACGCCCCATTTCCTCTGGTCTTTTGTTTCCATCCCGTACACAAAACGCAGCATCTGCGCTTAGTAAAATGTTTTCTATGATTAGTCCCATCTGGTTACTGCTGTGACCCGGGAGGTATATCACTCTGCCCCCCAGGACTCCTTGCTCTGGTGTAAGGTAATTTATTCTCCCTTCAAGTGTTGCGGGGTCAGGAATCCTCTGGATCATTTCTTCTTTTGCATGGGTATAATAACTGTGCAGAGCATCCTTTGCAATACCCATATGACGATAGCCTGCGATTATTTCTTTTTTGTGGGCATCATGCCATTTTGCAGTATTTTGCATTAGTGGCCTTGCTTCTTCTGAAATGTAAAATTGGAGTTGGGGAAAGCGCACGGCAAGTTCTTTCATATTACCGTAATGATCTGGGTGTAGGTGGCTGATGAAACAGTTGCTGAAGGTGTATGTAGAATGCTTCTGTATAACATCGGTGACAGCAGCAAAAAAAGCTTTTTTCCCTATCTCATCATTATCTGCAGTATCAACAAGCGTAAACGTCTGGTTGTGATGGTCTGCAATTACATAACAATTGATGGAACCTGTAGATTCTTTAGGTCCTGTGCCATTCTCTGATGGTAGAGGTATCCTGTTTCCCACAACATAAGGAAGGGGTATTCTCAGGAGATATAGTGTTCTGGATGCATCTATTGTTATCTCACTTATGTTGTAGGTGGCATGGTTTCGGAGTAACATGTCTTGCATTCTGTACCCTCATGAAACATTCCCTCTTTTTTTTTAATTCTGACGAGAGTTGTCAAGCTCATCCATGAATCGCTTGAGCGTTTTCCACAGATGCTCTGGCTGGGTCTTGAGGACCTCGGCGGCCTTTACAAGCGCATCTCCCTCAAAAGTAACGGTTGAGACAAGATCATAACGTTCAAGTTGCTTCTTTTTCTTGACTGCAGTTTTCCAGTTCTCAAAGAGTTCCTGCGCACGGCCCGGTACCTGTGCAGGCGTGCACTGCAAGAGCGCAGCACATTGCGTCAGCACATCTTCTTGGCTTCCTGCAAGCGATTCTGCAGCCGCTCCTGCAGCAAACACAATCCTTACTACCCCATCGCTGATTTTGGTTGATTTCAGAAGCTTGATATTGCCAATCTCCTTTGTATGTTCGACATGGGTGCCACCGCAGGCCTGAACATCAATTGTCTTGTGGGTTGCTGCATCAGCAATCTCAATAATCCTTAACGTCTTGCCAGGAACTGCCCCCCCCTGGTAAATTGCCATGCCGTATCTCTTCTCAGCTTCATTTCTTGGAAGGATGTGAGAATGTACCTGAAGGTCTTCATGCACAAGGCGGTTAGCTTCCTCTTCAATCTTCTGGAGCTCATCATCGCTTAATCCCTCATAATGGGTGATGTCCAGATGAGCTTTCTCCAGCGTTTTCTTGGCACTTGCCTGATTAATATGGCTTCCCAGAATTTTCCTTGCAGCAGCACCAACGACGTGGGTTGCGGTGTGGTGCTGTGCCAATTGTTTTCTGTATTCCGGTTCAATATGGATAGTGACTGTACTCCCCACGCTGAAGGTAGGTTTTTCTGAAAGAACGTGGAGGACGACATTTCCCTGTTTGAAAACGCTTGCGATGGGTATGCCATCGATGCTTCCCTGGTCGTGAATTTGTCCGCCGGATGTGGGGTACGCATTGGTACGGTCCAAAATGACAATCTGGTCAATGATGCGGAGCACTTTTGCATTGCTTTCTGTCAGGAGATAATTATCAAAATAGAGCACTGCTGTTTCGGGAATGCCTGTAAGCTCAATCTTCTCCTCGCGTTTTGTCTGGTGCGACTGCTCTTTTTTCTCGTGCATCTGGGAAACCAACGCATAGAAATTATCAGGCACATCCACTGGTTTTCCCGCTTGTGCTGCTTGTGTCTTCACCAGTTCTGGTGCGATGCCATGGCTGTCATAGAGTTCAAGCAACTTTTCAGCAGTAATCTTCTCCTTGAGGATAGAGGCAATGAGCGATTGTGATTTTTCTCTTGTTGCTTTATATTTACGTTTTTCCACACCTACTATCTTTTTGACGTTCTCAAGGTTTTCCAAGAGTTCAGGGTACATGGGCTTGAGGAAGCGGGCGTGCTCTTCGCAGAGATCAGCCATCTCTATATCCCATCCATAGTGCTCGATAAATCCAAGTGCCCGTCTTAGGATAACACGCAGGTTGTAGCCCCCGCCTACGTTGGAGGGCAGTGCCCCGTCATTGAGTGCAACCAGAAGAGAGCGTGCATGCTCTGCCACGGAGAACAAGGCAGCAAGCGGCAGTATTCCTTCTTTCAGCGTTTTTGCATCTTCTTTTGTCTTTGCTGCGATGTCTGCCCAGACTTTCTCGATATCTTCCACTTCATCAATGTTCAGATAGGATGAGTAAGGCAGGAATTTTCTGAGCAACTCCTGATTAGTCTTGATGCCTGTGCTGCTATAGAGCTTCTTCATGACTGTAGGAAATGTGGTTTCATAGCTTGTGGCCAGTCCCTGGGTGAACCAGGCATTGCGCTCCTGTCCCATGCCCATGTCAAGCACTTTTAAGTGAAGCTCCCGGGAGCCGGAAGGGGTTTGTTCGTAGAGCATGTACACCTGATTGGCAAGTTCAAGGCCTCTTGAGAAGAATTCCATGCACGGTCCAAAGTTACCGCCGCCAGCCCACGCATCTTCATGGAGAGTAAGCTCCTCTGGTGAAAGTCCAAGACCTTCATGGAACCAGGTATATAGGTCAGTCCAGTATTTCTCCGTGTCAAACTTTTCTTTGGGCATGAATGCATGTTGCCCAATCATACTAAAACCCGTATAATGCGCGCCGGTAATGCCTACATTATCGATATCGTTGAAACGCAGGCAGAACTGGGGTTCCACAATAGGATTGGCAGGAGGTTCCACCTCGCCGGAAACGACGTAGGGTTGGAAATCGTAGATTCCTGCAGCGACAAAGTAGGCATCGTCCCTCCACCGTGCAACGACAGGATAACGGTCTATAGGGGTATATCCACGCTTTTTGTGCATGGCTGCAAACTCTTTCCATACCTCAATATAATTAAGTTTTTTCTTCGCAGGGCTTTTGGAGAAGAAACGAAAACCGCCGGAGCATGCAGGATCTCCACAGCATTTTTGATCCGCATTCACCGTCCAGAAAAAAGTGCTGCAGGCGCATTGCTTGCGCATAAATCCCCGCACCTTTAGTGCAGCAGTTGCGTAATAGGCATCTGGATTCTTACTTGCTGTTATCTTGAATTCTTTTTTTATTTCCTTATCTGTATGCATAAGGTGAGGCAATTGCTTAAGAATATTTAAATCTGATTATTTTAAACGTTTATAGAGGAATTTGAATAACCCATAGTTTTAGTCAAATTCCTCTAAGAGAATTTTGACAAATAGATGGTTAATCAAAATTCTCTATAACTCTTTTATTTTTGTGTAATACTGTTGGATCTTGTCGTAATAACGCTGCTTGCGGGTTTGAGGAAGAGCGTTATACTCCAGCATAAGCCTACTGTAGAGCCATTGGATAAATAGGGGATTGCTTTCTTCCATAGCAGCGTCAATTAACAGGAACAATTGTTCAAACCTGCTCTCCTGAGAAGACCTTGGCAGCTTTTTCTGCTTGGCTTTCAGTTCGATAGTGATAAAGGAAAGCTGTTTTTCTGTGCTTCTTTTCTGCTGCCTGAGTTTTGCGACATCTGCCTGCAACCCTTTTTGTTCTTCTTTTAGCGCATCAAGATTCTTTGACACGATTTTTGTGTCTTCTTCCAGATTGCTTATTTCCTGCCGGTTTTCCTTCTTCTTTTGTTCCTGCTCGTCAAGCATCCTTTCATTGCCTGCAAATTCCTTCTCTTTTACAGCAAGTGCTTGCTCACGCTGTTTGAGTGCAGTATCCTTTTCATGCAGCGACGCAGTAAGGGATGCAAGTTTGCTTTTTCCCGCCTCTACTTCTTTTTTCAGTTCCAGAAGCGTTTGTTGCTCCTTCTCCCAAGATTTTTGCTGCCCTTGAAGTTCTTTGCGCTGTTGTCTTATCTGTTCCATCTCCGTTTTGGCTTGGGCAAGCTTTTCGGCCATTGCCTGCATCTCTTTTTCTTTGGAGGTATACTCCTTTTGGATACCTGTGAGGGTGGATTGTGCGCTATTGACTTTCCCACAGATGTGTGTATGTAGTTCTTCCAAGAACTGCTTGTTGCGCTCCAGTTTTTCTGCTCTGGTAAAGAGCTCATGTTCCTTCTGGAGAAGCCTTTCTTTGAATGCGTGCAGCTCTTCTTTTATCTGGAGAAGGTGATTGGGATGGGGCTGGTCCATGGGGGGAATTGCGAATGGGTCCTTTTTCTGGAACCATCGCTTGTAGAAAGGGGCTGGTTTTTCAGGTTCAGGTAATGGGGGTGGGAGGGCTATCTCTAAACTCTTCATCTTTTTGGTGCTGATCCGCCTCTCCATATTCTTGGCACGCTTTTTTGCCATAGGCATCTTGGCTGCGAAGATGCTTTAAAAACTTTTGTGGTACCTACAGAATGAAAACAAAAAGCAGAACTCACTCTTCTGTCTCAAAATCAAAGCCCATCTCAATTCTGCTCACCAGCATATCTTTTTTTGGAGGCCTCTCTTCTACCACCAGATGCTTTGAAAAGAAATACAAATGGTACTGGGTGCTTGCTCCTATTTCCTCAAGGCCCAATGTTGCCTTGATGGTATCAAGGATTTCCTGTTCAAGTGCCCTGTACATCTCATGTACCACTATATCAACATCTGTGTGGAGGGTGTATCTTACTACAGCAAATCCTGCATGTTCATCTCCGGCGATGGAGAGTTCCCATTTTTCCACATCGAGTTCCTTAAACATGCGATGCATAGCGATGCTTGCCTTCTTCTGTTTGAGTGAGAGCATGGTATCTATTTCATCTTTTGTGAAACTACGTTCCTTTTTTAGTTGAGTAAGAAGATACTGTGCCTCTTTTCTTGTCTGTACTGAATATTCTTCATTGAGTTTGCACTCTGTTCCATCCGTGTATATCTTAAAGATATCCCAATGGCTACCCTGTGCACGGGCCTCAAGACGGATGCTCATGCCCCTGCCCTGGCGTTCATAAGAAATAAGATCTGTGGAGTCCTGCAGTTTCTTCCATGTCATGGGTAAAGGTAATGGCAGTGTTTTATTTAAATGTTTTCATAAAGTTAATAAACAGGTTTTGCTTCATTCTCCTTTCTTATATGGCAAACATTGCGGTTATCCTCTGCATGAAATGCAATCATCTATCCATTCTTGAACACAGCAGGCTGTTCTGCTGCGAGGAATGCGCAGGCGAGAATTTTAAGGTGCTTAAGACATTTAATGATGTGCAGGAGGCAGATGTCTACCGGACCTTTCTGAAGGATGTGCACTTCAAATGAATCTCCAAAAGATCATGACTGGTGATGGCACATTTACGCTCTTTAACAAAGAGTATGGTGAAACCTATCATTCCACAAGTGGCGCGCTTGAAGAGCGGCAGAAAAAATTTGTCCAGCCGCTTAATCTTGCTAGATACAATCCTGCAAAGGTGCTTGATATCTGTTTTGGCCTTGGCTATAATGCTGCTGTCTGCATGGATGCTTATCTCAGGGAACGACCGAATGGATTTCTCCATATCGTTGCCCTGGAAAAGGATGAAACGGTCTGTCATCTTATGAAGCAGATGGAGTTACCCCTTCCTTCTTACCAGTTGCTACAAAAACTCTCTTTGGCAGATAGGGAGCTTAGGACTCCCCATTTGTATCTGACACTCACCTTTGGGGATGCTACAGAGACTCTTGCAGAACTTCATGAGTTGTTTCATGCGGTTCTCTTGGATCCTTTCTCACCTAAAAAAAATCCAGCTATGTGGAGCCTTCCATTCTTTGAGGAAATTTTTGCGCACATGGAGCCAGGCGGGATGCTTACTACTTATAGCTGCGCCGGCATTGTCCGAAGAAATATGAAAGAAGCAGGATTTAAGGTCATGGACGGTCCTTCCGTAGGAAGGCGTTCTCCGTCGACAATTGCCGCCAAACCATACATTTATAAAGAAAAACAAAAGTGGCAGGAGCATGCAGCAGATATTTATTGAAAAACCGAATCTGAAACTGCTTCACCATAAAGATCTTGTACCGGTGGATATGCACTTCCATACCAAATATTCTGATACGGTAACACGGGTGGACAGTATTCTTAAACGCTGCAGGAAGTTGGGTGTAGGCGTTGCTATCACCGACCATAATATCATCAAGGGATATCAGGAAGCACGAAAAAAAAATCAGGATGTTATGCTTATTCCAGGCATTGAAGTGACAACCGCTGAGGCAATGCATATCCTCTTTTATTTTTACTCTGGCAAGGATCTTGAGCATTTTCATCAAACATATATTGCTCCTAACATGGGACTGAACCCTTATTTGCGCATAAAGCTGAATGCGCTTGAAATTATGGAAGCTGCAGCAGAGTATAGTTCCATCCATTCCATGGCACATCCATTTGCTCCGGCCATTGGAATCGGTACCAAGCTTAAGCGAGGGACCCTGGATCCTGCATTGATCAAGAAGATTAAGATTGCTGAGGCCATCTGCGGCCAGAATCTGGAGCGGATGAATTTACAGGCAGTCAAATGGATTCTGGAAAACAATTATGGATTTACTGGTGGAAGCGATGGTCATTCTCTCCATAATCTCGGAGCAGTAGTGACCGCAAGTGCAGCAGATGATGTTACCGGATTTTTGGAAAACATCAGAAAAAAGAGAAATATTATTGTTGGTAAGAGCGTGCACATGGTGTCGCGGCTTGCCGTTGCTCCTTTTATCATCAATAAACATCTGCCCTACATGCGACCTTATATTATGGACCATTGCAAGAAGCGGGTTAATGAATCACTGAAGTACCATATTCCACGCTTGAAATCACGGCTTAAGCAGACGATGAATAAGGTTTCTATACGGAAAATGCAGAAATAAACGCCCCTGCGGAGCATTAACCGTACAGTTCAGCACCCTCGCTTTAGGATGGCTCTCAGTG
This sequence comes from Candidatus Woesearchaeota archaeon, assembly GCA_016219795.1. GTDB lineage: Archaea > Nanobdellota > Nanobdellia > Woesearchaeales > JACRKL01 > JACRKK01. The sequence continues at coordinate 16,066 of JACRKK010000053.1, forward strand.
GATTGTATGTGGTGGTACTTCTATTTAAGTGTTGTTTTTTTAGAAAATTAATCTTGCTTCTTCTGGCTTTATGATTTTTATGCCCTTGTGTTCTTTGAGCTTCAGCAGATGTTTGTCATAAGTGATAATAAACTGAGATTTTGAAGCAACAGCACACGCAATAATCATATCATCATCTGGGTCTTCTTTGACGACTGGCACTTTTTCTGCGGGTTGGACGAGTGTAAGGAAGCCAAGCAGCGTTTTGAAAAAACCAGCTATTTTCTCTTCAGTATAGTCAAAATCTCTTAACAGGACTTTCGGTAGTGTCTTATTAAAGATACTTTAATTTTGTATGAAGAAAATTTCCCCATGTCCAGACCTTGGTTGCTTGTCCTTCGATTATTGCTGGTGTCAGTTTTTCGTTGATAGGTTTCATGAAATTCCAGTAGAATTGGA
>JACRKK010000051.1 GCA_016219795.1 Candidatus Woesearchaeota archaeon
CATGGAAAACGCAGGGTTAAAGAAAATCGGCCCGAGCGAAGCGAGAATGCCGCCGGTCTATTGACCGGCGGTGGTTGCCGAAAGCGTAGCTTGAGCGCAAATAGGAAGAACTTGTTCTTCCGTGGCCGATTTTCTTTTTACAAGACAAAAACCAAAACTATTTAAATGGACGGGTTTCTCCTGCTCAACAATGGAAGGAATAATCGTCAATTTCAGGGGAAGTCACCACACACAGTATGAGAACCATATGATTGTGGCAGTAGATGGTGTCAACTCGAGAGAGCAGGCTGCAAAGCTCGTTGGCAAAAAAGTAACTTGGAAAGCATCAAGCAAGAAAGAACTTGTGGGCGTTGTTCAAGCAGCTCATGGCAACAAAGGAGCAGTCCGTGTCATCTTTGAGAAGGGCATGCCTGGCCAGTCATTAAGCCAACCTGTATCAATTTCTTAATCTAAACTCAGTCTAAGGACACACAACATTGCCGCATACTCTTTGGCCGCATCCGACAGACAGGGTAGAACCATCCTGTAGCGTGATATTGAATGTCACCTTTCCTGGCTGACCTATGCCATATAAGGAGATGCCATCTGCAGGGTCTGTATCTAGATCAAGGATATTACCATCCTCATCTTCCATATAAAAACAGTAATCATTTTTGACGTTGAGTACATCTTTTGAAGCGTTATAGCCCAGATTGTAACAATCCGTCATCTTTTCAGGCAAGACCTGATTATTGCTGTCAATGAATGCGCAAGGATTTTGGCTGTCTTTTGCTGTCAGTTTGCCGCTGATAGTTTCACCCTCTGCTTTCAGTTCTTTTGATGCTGAGGCGTTATTGATATAGCTTATGAAGAGAACAAAGATGATGACCACCACAAGAAAAATGCCTACGGCAACCATAACATCTGTAGACCACGTTTGTGCTTTTCTGATGTTTCCACCTCTTTTTTTAACAGGAGCCGCCGCCGTTGAGCAGGAGGGCATTGCTTGTTTTGGTGATAGTGTTGGCCCCTTTGGATAAGGTTCCGTTGACTTTAGGGATGATAAACGGGAATTCCGAGTCAATAATGTGATCCTGATATTGGAGGATAAGGACGCTGTAATTGGAGACTATTGGGCATTCCACTTTTACTGTATAGTTCTTGCTTTTTAAAGCTTGCGGTAGCTCGAATGTCCGCAGGTATCCTTCTTCCTGGGTAAACGCAAGGTTAATCTCACTGGTTATGACGGTTGCCAGGTCTTTGATAAGTTCCACATCCTTGTTTTTCTGGACTTCAACGAGGCGTGTCATTGCAATGGCAAGAAACGTAACGAACACAAAGAGCATGAACCCAAGCAGGATAGCCACTTCCAGAGATGATTGCGCTTTTTTCATAGGATGGTGATATTCACGTTTTGCTGGTCTGCAAGGATGATGATGCGTTTTTCTCCACTTGCATAACAGATGGCAGGACAAGGGTCTCCCGTTGCATTGTAGGGACCTGTGATGTTCACCAGTGATGCATAGGCAAGTTCTGTGCCATCTTCCAGCGTGAAGAGAAGTTCTTTTGCTGTAGTGCCAACGATGGATAGGTTGCTGATGCCCTCAGGCATATTTGCGGTGACGGTTATCCGTGCAGGAGCCCCCATATAATAAACCGCTTCTGCAGTATCTGTGATGGTGATGCCTATGTCCTGGACTCTGCTTGCGATAACTTCCTTTTTTGAGGTATCTGAATATTTATAGGAAAAGAAGAGTATAGGGAGCACAATCATGATGATGAATGCGGAGATGAGGATGTATTCAACAGATGCTTGTGCCTTGCTCATAGAGGGTCTCCAGAGCATAAGTGCTTAATAAACATTACCATTAAGAGAAAAGAGAAAGAAAAAAAAGAAAGGGACTCGTTATCTCATCTCTGCAAAGAGTTCACCGGTGATGGTGTGGGGGTATGCAGCTCCGGTTTGGACATTGTAATAGTCAACAGCAATATTGAACTTTGCTTTGGAACCGGTATCGGTAAAGGTGCAAGGAGTTGTTCCGTTGGCAATAGCTATGGATGCTCCATTGGCTACTACTGGTCCGTCAACAGGTACAAGAACAGCTGAACAAGTGGAACTAGTACCTCCGACCTGGGTAAGGCTAAGACCCGTTATGTTGATGGGGGATCCCATTCCGTTTTCCAGTAAGAGGGTGAATGAGGTAGCACTTACCTGATGATCCGTACAACTGAGTCCTGTTCCCATAACACACTTCTCTGGTAAGATAGATTGCGGGCTTAAGACGCCAAAATACGCCAATGCACCGATGACAACCAACACAACGAGGATTGCCCATCCATATGTCATTAAGAATTCCAATGCTGCCTGACCTTTTTTCCTGAACATTGTATCAACCTCCTTTTACTAACTATATTAGTATATTGGTAGCTTCTTAGCTGTGGTAGTATATAAAGATTTCGCTAGATCTTTTGCAGAATTCAGATGAATGTACTATGATAACACGAAAAACAAACTAGATATAATAAATGGGCCCGCCCGGATTCGAACCGGGGACCCACACCTTTCAGAGGCAACGACGAAAGACCAGAACACTTCCGGTTTTCGCTGCCATGTAAGGGTGTTGTCATAGCCGCTAGACCACGGGCCCGCTGAAAAGAAGCAGAAAACTCCCGCCTTTTTTAAAGCTTTGGTGTTTGGAAAACGCATATTTTAAATAACAGTCATCTTTTTTGTCTGGACTATGCAACTTAACGAATCCTTAAAAGAGATTCTCCTGAAGAATCCAGACCCGTTTCCTGACATCATCGGGCAGGAGTCAGTCAAGGCGCAGCTTGTCTCTGCGCTCATTTCCGGCAGGCACATCCTTATAGTCGGGCCACCAGGTATCGGAAAGACAACGCTTGCCAAAAATGTTGCCAAACTTTTGCCTGCAGTCGCGGTCAATAACTGTCCTTACCATTGTGATCCGGGCATGCCGGCATGTCCAGAATGCTCATCTAAAAAAACCGTCAAGACCATCAGCATCAAAGGCATAGAGCGGTTCATCCGCATCCAGGGCAGCCCTGACCTGACCGTTGAGGATCTGCTGGGGGACATTGACCCTATCAAAGCATTGAAATTTGGCCCCCTGAGCATGGAAGCATTCACACCAGGCAAAATTTTCCGAGCAAACAACGGCATCTTGTTCTTTGACGAAGTCAACCGATGCTCTGAAAAACTCCAGAACGCCCTCCTCCAGGTGCTTGAGGAAAAAAAGGCAACGCTAGGAAGCTATGATGTTGATATCCCTGCCCGTTTCATTTTTATCGGAACCATGAATCCGGAAGACAGCAGCACAGAAAAGCTGTCTGACGTCTTTTTGGATAGGTTTGATATTATCTATATGAGCTATCCAGAAAAGCTTGAACAGGAAACCGCTATTGTCAAAAAGTCAGGAAAATCGCTTCTGCCATTCCCTGGCAAGCTTTTGGAAGTAACCCTGCATTTTGTCCGCCTGCTTCGGGAGAACAAGCACCTTGAAAAAGTGCCGGGCGTGCGTGCATCGCTTGGCCTCTACGAGCGCGCGCAGGCAACAGCACTCATACACAAGCGCAGGGAAGTAGAATTTTTGGATGTCCGGGACGCGCTCGTTTCTGTTCTGAGCCATCGCATACGGCTCAAGCCAAGTTACGCTTATCTCCAGACATCCACTAAGTTTTTGCGGGAGCAGATGAAAAGCCATTTTGATAAGCAGCTTGGGGAATCGCTTGCCCAGGAAGATGATGTTCCCTGACACAGGGAACGCCAAGCCAGAAGTTGAAAAACCTAATATTCTTGACCAGGAAACCATTGAAGAAATTTCAGGTAAACTGTCAAGCCAATTTCAGGATCAGAAACTCATGCATTCTGTCCTTGAAAATGACAAGATGACCATTGACTTGGGAAAAGTTATCTCTGATTCCATCAACCAAGGCTTTTCTTTCTCACCGGATATGCTTTTTGAGCAGCTGGTCAAGGATTTCAAACTGGCAAAACAGATTTATGGCGAGTCGTTCTTGCGGCAGATGACGGGTTATGAGACCGATTATATAGACGACAATATACGCATCCCTGAATTCAAAAAACAGATCAAAGAAAATATCACCCGCAATGTAGAAGCCATGAAACGCGAGGGCCTTCTCACCAAGAACAATGCCCCATCCGAAAAAGGGATTGAGCTTGCTTCCCTGACGCTTTGCATGAAAGAGTTGGAAAAACTGATGCCCAGGGGAACCCTTGGCGAAAAAGTGCATACCAAAAAATCCCATTATGGTGATGCATATGAGCAGCGCATCTATAGAAAAGGTGACCGCTATCGGGACATTGCACTTAAGCATTCCGTGAAAACAGCGCTTCGCCGGGGCCATACAACCCTTGAACACGAAGACCTCAGCGTGCATGAGCGGCGCAGTAAAGGCACCACTTATATCATTTACGGGCTTGATGCTTCCGGCAGCATGAAAGGCAAAAAACTCGAAGAATGCAAAAAGGCTGGCATTGCTCTTGCCTACAAGGCGATTGCAAGCAGAGACAAAGTTGGCCTGCTTGCTTTTGGCACTGACATTAAGGAGGAGGTTGCACCCACCACAGATCTTGGCCTTCTGGCAAAAACCATCATGAGGGTTCGGGCCTCCAAAGAAACAGATATCAAAAGCATGGTGCAGCGAGCGCTTATCCTTTTCCCTCGGATGGAAGTTACCAAACATCTTATTATCATCACTGATGCGATGCCGACTGTCGGTAAAAAGCCGGAAGAAGAGACCCTTCAGGCAATAGCATCTGCCAGAAACGTAGGCATTACCATCTCACTCATTGGCATCCAACTCACTGAAGCGGCAATTGAGTTTGCCAGACGCATCACGGAAATAGGAAAAGGGAGGTTCTACATCACCAAGAATATAGAGAATTTAGACACCTTGATGTTGCAGGAATATGATGCGGTAGGATAACCTTTTTATAAAACACCTGGATTGCCATCGGACATGGTTGAATTAATCATCACGGAAAAACCACAGGCAAGCAAGAAGATAGCAGATGCTCTTGCCGACGGAAAATCTATAAAAAAAAATGAAGGCGGCGTCCCTTACTATCTGGTCACGCATAACGGAAAAGATATCATTGTTGGCTGTGCTGTAGGTCATCTGTTCAGCGTTGCCCAGGCAACCAAGGGAAAATGGGAGTATCCGGTCTTCAATGTGCAGTGGGTGCAGAGTTCTAAGACCAACAAATCTTCTGCCTTTACATCCAAATATGTCAATGCACTGAAAAAACTTGCAAAAGAAGCCGATGAGTTTACCATTGCCTGCGATTATGATGTGGAGGGTGAAGTTATCGGCTATAATGTGCTGCGCTACATCTGCAAGAAGAAAGACGGCAGGAGAATGAAATTCTCAACCCTGACAAAACCTGACCTTGTGAAATCGTATGCGTCTGTGCAGAAGACGATTGACTGGGGCCAGGCACTTGCAGGAGAAACACGACATTTTCTGGACTGGTATAATGGGATCAATTATTCACGGGCACTGACTCTGGCAATGAAACGCGCAGGGATGTTCAAGATTATGTCCACTGGGAGGGTACAGGGTCCTGCACTCAAAATTATCGTAGACAGAGAGCGGGAGATTCAGGCATTCAAACCTGTTCCGTTCTGGCAGATACAGCTTTTAGGATTCCTCAAATCCAAGGACATCGAGGCATGGCATACCACAGACAAATTCTGGGACGCACAACAGGCAAAGGCAGTCATGCAAAAGGTGCAAGACGAAAAAGAAGGCAAGGTCACCGATGTCAAAAAATCGCAGTTCAAGCAGTCACCTCCCATTCCCTTTGACCTGACCACCTTACAGACTGAATCCTATCGCTGTTTTGGTATTTCTCCCAAGGAAACGCTTGCGATTGCGCAAGAGTTGTATGTCAATGGATTCATTTCTTATCCCAGAACATCTTCCCAAAAATTGCCCAAGGAAATCGGTTACGTCAAAATAATCCAGGAGTTAGCAAGGCAGGATGCTTACCAAGCATTGACTGCAAAACTACTTGCAAAAGCGGAGCTTTTGCCCAACGAGGGACAGAAGACAGATCCGGCGCATCCTTCTATCTATCCTACGGGGCTTGTTCCTGAATTAGGTGGAAAACAACAGAAAATCTACGACCTTATCGTTAAGAGATTTCTGTCTGTCTTTGGAGAGCCGGCGACGAGAGAAACCAGTGAGATTACCATTGATGTCAAAGGCGAGCCCTTTGCCTGCAAAGGGACACGAACCCTTGAGAGGGGATGGCATGTTTTCTATGAGCCCTATGTTTCTGCCAAGGAAGAAGAGCTGCCCCAGGTCAAGGAAAAAGATATCGTGCAGATCAAGGAGATTAATAACCTCAGCAAGGAGACCCAGCCGCCAAAACGCTACACTCCTGCATCCATTATTAAGGAGCTTGAGCGGAGAAACTTGGGTACCAAAGCGACCCGCTCTGATATTGTAGATACTTTGTTCCAGCGCGGATATGTGGAAGGTACCTCCATCCAAGCAACTGAGCTTGGCATAAAAACCATAGAAACCCTGGAAAAGTATTGCCCCAAGATTGTTGATGAGGTACTGACTCAGCATTTTGAGGAAGAAATGGAGCTTATCCGTGAAAATAAGAAGAAGCCGGATGAAGTACTTTCTGAAGCAAGAGAAGTGCTGACCAAAATTTTGGAAGATTTTAAGGGCAAAGAGAAGGAAATTGGAGAAAAGCTGATTGAGGCCAATAAAGAGACCATGACGCAGGCAAATACCGTCGGTAAATGCCCGACGTGCAGCGAAGGAACACTGATGATCAAACGCGGCAAATTCGGACGGTTTGTGGCCTGCGACAAATACCCCGACTGCAAGATAACGTTCAAATTGCCTACCAACGGCCTGGTCAAACCCACAGATAAATTGTGTGAAACGTGTCATCATCCGCTGATTGTTGTTATCCGCGCAGGGAAACGGCCGCAGGAACATTGCTTAAATCCGGAATGCAAATCAAAGTATGCAGAAGGAGAAGCAGGAGAGCAGGCAAAAGCCATTGCCAAGGGAGAACTGGAAAAGCCCTGTCCTGATTGTAAGGAGGGCCAGCTTGTGCTTCGAAGTTCAGTGTATGGCAAATTCTACGGATGCAGTCGCTATCCTAAATGCAAATACACCGAGTCGCTGGATGGCACCAAGAAGACGTTTACTAAAAAAGAAAAGCGTGAGTAACTTTAAGATATTTTTAGTCTGAATCTGAAATTTTCCAATCCCCAAATAATTGTTTATTATTATAATTTCTTTCTTTTAAAAATGGAGCGATGGCTAATGTTGATGGGAATTCACAATTGAATTCTCTTTTTAAGTCTGATAATAAAAACTTGCCCAGATTTTTACTATATTTTTTTGATAGGCAGATAGAATACCAACTCTTTAAATTAGAGAGAGTAATTATTCCCTGTATTCTTGGGCTGAAAGGCAGCTGTGTCATTACTTTCTCAATTGTTTCTTTCTCGCCATCTAAACAAACCAGAACAATTTTATCAGCAGTCAAATTATCTGAAACATCCTCTGCTAGCTCTTCAGTCAGAGAAATATGTTTAACTTGTATTGCAGGTCCAAAATTAGCCCACATATCAAGCCCTCTGTCTGCGGCATTTGTGACTCCGACTCTAAACAACTTTGCAGGAATATTAATTTGCTTTGGTCTTTAGACAAACCAAGAACCATCTTTACAAATGTCTCAAAATCAGATAGGATTGATAAATCTGCATTTTTAATAGATAAACTTAATTCAACTTTCAATTCCCTGACAATAGTGCTAAATAATGCATAAACTGTTATTTCGTATGCTTTATCAACACTGCGTTTAAGCCCAGGTTTGTTTGTGAATAATGACAAAAATTGTTCAAGGCTAAATGTGTCTGCTGTAGATTTATCAACATACTCAAAGGCATCATAAACCATCGTAAGTCTTGTAAATAGCTGATGATAAATATAATTTTCAACAATTCCATCATTATTAGTGTTATATTTGGTTAATTCTTTTAACAATATTGGAGGCATAGCATTAGCTTCAAAGATGTTATCTTGAAACTTTTGGGCATTGTATTAACTAAGATACTTTAATTTTGTATGAAGAAAATTTCCCCATGTCCAGACTTTGGTTGCTTGTCCTTCGATTATTGCTGGTGTCAGTTTTTCGTTGATAGGTTTCATGAAATTCCAGTAGAATTGGAATACGCTGAGCGCGTTGC
>JACRKK010000052.1 GCA_016219795.1 Candidatus Woesearchaeota archaeon
TCCAATTCTACTGGAATTTCATGAAACCTATCAACGAAAAACTGACACCAGCAATAATCGAAGGACAAGCAACCAAAGTCTGGACATGGGGAAATTTTCTTCATACAAAATTAAAGTATCTTTAGTAAGACACTACCAATTTGCTATTAAAGAAAATCGGCCCGAGCGAAGCGAGAATGCCGCCGGTCTATTGACCGGCGGTGGCCGATTTTCTTTTTACAGTTTGCATAAATCCACCTGATTTATAAAACAACCAGCATTTCCCGCTTCCATGGCAGATCAATGGCATACTGCACGAGTTATTCCCTACGAACCTGGTTCACAAACATGGGATCTGCGCCTAAAGACCGTTCTTGATGGATTTGCAGGCGCAATAATGAACTACATCAACATGCAGAAAAAATAAAAAAAAGAAAAATCAGTAGATGCTCTTTTGGTTAAGCCAGTGACGGCTCCTCTGCGCTTTCTCATGGAGATACCATAGGTACTTCTGCTCGTAGTCTTCCATCACCTGAAAATAACGCTTGAATAATCGGTTGGTTTCCATGCTCCCCTTAGTGCTCTCTGGAAGTTATATACCCTGTGAAACAGACATCCAAACGTATCTTCCAGAACCATCTTGCGTAAGGTTTTTATAGGCTATCCCCACAGGCACTCTCATGATCAGACTAGTCTACAGCCCCCCCTGGTTTTACGGAAAAGATATTCTCATCGACATCGTCAGCGTAGTCGCGTTGCTTCTAATAGGATTCTTTGCCATGAGGTACTACTCCTTAAGCGACAAGAACAAAAACCATTTGGTGTTTTCCATCTCTTTCTTTATGCTTGCTCTTTCGTTCTTATTTAAGATCGCCACAAATTTTACTTTATACTATATGGATACAGAAACAAGAAAAATTGGCCCCTACATTCTTTCCTACCATGAACTTGAGGCATCCAGCCTTCCCTTCTACTGGGGCTCCATACTCTCGCGTCTCCTTATGCTTTTGGGCCTCTATGTTTTGTACTGCATTTATACTAAACAAGAGAAATCAACCGTTGTTCTGGTAACATCCCTCCTCTTGGTAACGGTTTATTATGGAATATCAGTATACCACCTCTTCCACCTTACTTCTTTTGTCATCCTTGCACTTATCACCTATCACTACTACACCAGCTACAAAACAACTAAAAGGGTTCTCACCAAAGCGCTGGCATACAGCTTTGGGATCATCAGCATAAGCCAGCTGGTGTTTGTTTTTATGAACCTACTGCCTACTATGTATGTCGCAGCAGAAATCATACAGCTGTTAGGATATCTCGGACTTTTGGGAACATTCATCATGGTGCTCATACATGGGAAAGAAACGAAGCAGAATTGACATCATCGTCGATATTCTGCAGTCAATTCAGGAAAAAGAAAAAGGAATCAAGCCGACGCACATCATGTATCGTGCGAATCTGGCACATCAGCAGATGAAGCTCTATCTTGAAGAGCTGGTAGAAAAAAATTTCATAACCAAAATCGAGCGGGGGAATACGGAGTATTGGCATATATCCACTACAGGAAACCAGTTCCTGCAGAAAGTGCGTGAGATGAAAGAATTCGAAAAGACGTTTGGGCTTTAATGCTCTATCAACTATTATTTTAAATTAGTTTTCCCCCGAAGAAACCGATCACATTCACGTGCAGCACCCCTCCCCTCATTAATCGCCCAAACCACAAGGCTCTGCCCGCGCCGCATATCACCTGCAGCAAACACTTTAGGCACACTGGTTAGGAATTTTCCATGGTCTGCCTTGACATTCGAACGCACATCACGCTCAAGCCCAAGCTGTGTAATAACCGTATCCTCTGGACCCAAAAAGCCCATCGCAAGAAGTACAAGCTGGCAGGGCCATACTTTTTCTGTGCCGGGTATTTCAACAGGCCCAAACCTTCCATTTGCATCTTTTTTCCATTCAATCTGTATCGTATGCACTTCTTTAAGATGAGCAGTATCATCTCCTACAAATTTCTTGGCTGTGATCCCAAATTCACGCGGATCTTTGCCAAACAACGCTTTTGCTTCTTCCTGCCCGTAATCCACTTTCAGTGTCTTGGGCCACTGTGGCCACGGGTTATCAGGAGCACGAAAAAGAGGGGGCATATCCATAATTTCCAGCTGCACAACACTTTTGCAGCCGTGGCGAATGGCAGTACCCACACAATCCGTTCCTGTGTCACCGCCCCCAATGATCATCACATCCTTTCCCTTCGCAGAAATATAGTTGCCATCCTTATGGCCTGAATCGAGCAGGCTCTTGGTATTGGAAGACAAGAATTCCATGGCAAAGTGAACTCCTTTGAGGTTCCTGCCTTCAATAGGGAGGTCTCGTGGCTTTGTCGCGCCGCAACAAAGCACAACAGCATCGTAGCAGTCAACAAGCTCTTGAGAAGAAATATTCTTGTCAATCTCAACACCGGTTTTGAAGGCTACACCCTCTGCTGTCATAAGATCCAGGCGTCTCTGCACCACATTCTTATCCAGCTTCATATTGGGGATGCCGTACATCAGAAGCCCACCAATTCTGTCAGCCCGCTCATACACGTCCACCTGATGACCTGCATGATTCAACTGGTCTGCGCAGGACAAACCAGCAGGACCTGAACCAACAACCGCAACTTTTTTACCCGTACGCTGCTTGTGAAAATGGGGAACAACCCATCCTTCTTGCCATCCCCGGTCAATAATTGCACATTCATTGCTCTTGATGGTAACCGCAGGATCATGAATCGCAACCGTGCAGGATGCTTCACAGGGAGCCGGGCATACTCTGCCTGTAAATTCAGGGAAATTGTTGGTCTTGTGGAGCCGCTGCAGAGCCTCTTTCCATTGCCCTCTGTAAATGAGGTCGTTCCATTCAGGAATCAGGTTGTTTATCGGACAGCCTGACGCCATACCATTAATCAGAATGCCTGTCTGGCAGAAGGGTGTGCCACAATCCATGCAGCGAGCGCCCTGCACCTGCTGTTTTTCTTGAGGAAGATGATGATGGAATTCACCCCAGTTATGGATGCGTACAAGAGGATCAATATCCTCTGCAATTTTCCGTTTATATTCCATGAATCCTGTTGGCTTTCCCATTGTGTATCTTCATCCCTTTAGGAAGTCACCGCGTTCACTGCGGTAAATGCTGCCATGCTTGCTTCATCCTTGCTTAGGCCTTGCGCTTGTGCTTCCTGTATCGCAGAGATCATTTTCTTATAATCGCGGGGCATCACCTTCACAAATGTTGACGCCGTCTTCTCCCATGAATTCAAGATGCCTTTTGCAAGTGTACTCTCCGTATAGAGGATGTGCTGCTCGATCATCTGCTTCACTTCCCTAATATCTGCCTGATCTGAAAGCGGTTCAAGGTCCACCATCTCCCTATTGCAGCGTGTTGCAAAATCACCTTCTGCATCAAGCACATACGCAACGCCGCCTGACATGCCTGCTGCAAAATTGCGTCCGGTCTTACCAAGAACCACAACCCTGCCACCAGTCATGTATTCGCACCCATGATCACCAACAGCTTCAACTACCGCGCGCACGCCGCTGTTGCGCACGCAGAACCGCTCTCCTGCCATGCCACGTACATACGCCTCCCCTGACGTTGCGCCGTAGAACGCAACGTTGCCTATGATAATATTTTCCTCAGGAGCAAAGGTCGCATGAGTGGGAGGATATACAATAATTTTCCCACCGGAAAGCCCTTTTCCTATATAGTCATTTCCATCACCGCAGAGCCAGAGCGTCATACCTCTGGGGATAAATGCACCAAAGCTCTGACCAGCAGAACCGCTAAAGCGCAGCGAAATGGTATCCTCCGCAAGCCCTTTCGAACCATAACGCCTCGTCAGCTCGCTGCCAAGCATCGTCCCCACAACACGATTGGTGTTTGCAATAGGAAGAACATAATCGACGCAATGCCCATGGTCAAGTGCAGCTTTGCAGAGCTCAAGCAACTTGTTGTCCATGGCGTGCTCAAGTCCATGGTTTTGCTTTTCCTGACAGAACCGGCCAACACTCTCCGGCACATCCGGCCGGTAAAGCAAAGGAGAAAGATCAATACCCTTTGCCTTCCAATGCTCCTCTCCCTGCACCATCTTCAGCTTATCGGTCCTGCCGACCATCTCATTGATGGTACGAAAGCCCAGGCGTGCCATATACTCGCGCACCTCCTGTGCGATAAAAGTCATGAAATTCACAACATGCTGCGGATCCCCTCCAAACTTCTTCCTAAGTTCTGGATTCTGTGTTGCAATGCCAACAGGGCAGGTATCCAGATTACAAATCCTCATCATCACGCAGCCCAGGCTTACCAGAGGTGCAGTTGCAAAACCAAACTCTTCTGCCCCAAGAAGGGCTGCAATAACCACATCCCTGCCCGTCATCAGTTTGCCGTCGGTCTCAATCACAATCCTGCTACGCAGATTATTCAGAAGAAGCGTCTGATGGGCCTCAGCAAGGCCAAGCTCCCAGGGTAATCCTGCATGTCTTATACTTGTTCGTGGAGATGCTCCAGTTCCCCCATCATGGCCACTAATTAATACAACATCTGCGCGGCCCTTGGCAACCCCTGCTGCAATGGTTCCTACTCCTGCTTCCGCAACAAGTTTCACGCTGATGCGCGCATACTTGTTTGCATTTTTCAGATCATGGATGAGTTCAGCAAGATCCTCAATGGAATAAATATCGTGATGAGGTGGCGGAGAGATCAGTTCAACACCGGGTGTTGAATACCGCACTTTTGCAATCCAGGGATATACTTTCCTTGCAGGAAGCTGACCGCCTTCACCGGGTTTTGCTCCCTGCGCCATTTTGATCTGCAACTCTTTTGCATTCACCAGATATTCGCTGGTCACACCAAAACGGCCGGAAGCTACCTGTTTTATTGCGCTGCATTTTGAATCGCCGTTTGCAAGAGGCACAAACCGTGCAGGATTTTCTCCACCTTCACCTGTATTGCTTTTTCCGCCAATCCTGTTCATGGCAATGGCAAGTGCCTCATGCGCTTCCTGACTGATGGATCCATAGGACATTGCACCTGTCTTAAAGCGTTTGCAGATAGATTCTACAGATTCCACTTCATCAAGAGGTATCGAATTCTCAGAAGTAAATTCCAGAAGGCTACGGAGCGTGCAAAGTGTTTTATTTTCTCGGTCGAGAAGCTTGGAATATTCCTTAAATGCTGCGTAATTTCCCGATCGGACTGCAGCTTGAAGTTTGTAAATAGTCTCAGGATTAAACAGATGATATTCTCCATCGCTTCTCCACTGATAAAATCCACCGGAATCCAGAGTATCGTGCTCATGTGTTGCAGAAGCGCCAAACGCACTCTCATGACGCATTGCTGCTTCCGCTGCAATTTCTCCCATCCCTATTCCCTGAATTCGTGAAGCAGTCCAGGTAAAATAGCGATCAATAACATCATTGTTAATGCCTACTGCCTCAAAAATCTGCGCACCTTGATAACCCTGGATGGTGGAAATCCCCATTTTGGAAATCACTTTCACAACGCCCTTCACTACTGCTTTCACATAATTTTTTGCAGCATGTGCATAATCAATATTAACAAGCATTCCGTCACGGACCATACCTTCTATTGCCTCAAAAGCAAGATAGGGATTTATCGCTGACGCCCCATATCCCAAAAGCAGGGAGAAATGATGCACTTCACGCGGCTCTCCTGATTCAAGCACAAGAGCAACTTGGGTGCGTTTTTCCTCTCGAATAAGATGGTGATGTAGACCAGAGACAGCAAGAAGCGCGGGGATAGGCGCATGTTTTGCATCCACCCCCCTATCAGATAAAATAAGGATATTGGCACCATCCCCCATTGCAGCATCCGCATCTTCAAATAATGCATCAAGCGCATCCAAAAGACCCTGCCCTCCGTTCTCCGGATTGAAGAGGATAGGGAGCGTTGCTGACTTTAGTCCATTAGTAGAACCGGGAAGAGTGAGAGATTTAAGTTTCGCAAAATCACCGTTGGTTAGAATAGGTGATTCAAGTTTGATCTGGTGGCAGTTTTCAGGGTGCAGTGCAAGGATATTCCCCTGGCTGCCAAGATAAGTCATCGATGAAGTAACAATCCCCTCGCGTATGGCATCGATAGGTGGGTTTGTCACCTGGGCAAAAAGCTGTTTAAAATAATTGTAAAGCAATTGTGGTTTATCAGAGAGTGCTGCAAGAGGGATATCAGTGCCCATTGCGCCAACTGCCTCAAGGCCGTGCTGCACCATCGGTACAAGAACAGCTCTCAAATCCTCATAAGTGTATCCAAATGCTTTTTCCCTCAAAAGCAGGGTTGAGGGGTCATGGACTGGCAGGTCAGATGACTGCGGCTGTGGTAATGCAGAGAGTTTCACCATATGCTTGTCAAGCCACGTCCTATAAGGGTGCTCGGATGCAATGTTGTGTTTAAGTTCTTCATCAGAGATTATCTTCCCTTTGACTGTATCCACAAGCAACATCCTTCCAGGATGCAGGCGTCCTTTCATAGTTATATTCTCAACCTCCAGAGGGAGAACGCCGACTTCAGAAGCAGCAACTACCATACCATCTTTAGTGACATAGTAGCGAAATGGCCGCAGGCCGTTGCGGTCAAGGACTGCACCGACAAAACGACCATCGGTAAAGCCTATGGCTGCGGGCCCGTCCCATGGCTCCATAATACAGCTGTGATATTCGTAGAAGGCTTTTTTTTCATCACTCATGCTTTCATGATGTTCCCATGGTTCCGGAATCATCATCATCACTGCATGAGGAAGCGAGTAACCGGAGAGGGTAAGGAATTCAAGGCAGTTATCGAACATGGCAGAATCACTCCCGTCCGGATGAATGACGGGAAATATCTTGTGCATATCCTCTCCAAATACCTTTGCCTGAAGAACAGATTGGCGTGCGTGCATGGCGTTTATGTTGCCGCGCAGCGTGTTGATTTCCCCATTGTGGATGATGTAGCGATAAGGGTGCGCCCGCTTCCAGCTAGGGAAGGTATTGGTGCTGTAACGTGAATGGATAACTGCAATGGCAGAATCAAAAGAGGGATCGTTTAAGTCTGTGTAGAATGCATCCACCTGCTCTGCATTAAGCATACCTTTGTACACCAGCGTCCTGGATGACAAGCTTGGGAAATATAATGCATCAGCACGGTTGTCAGGCATCTCAGTGGCCATTTTTTCTATTCGTTTTCTGATAATATAGAGTTTTCGTTCAAAAGAAAGTTCATCATGGATGGTGCTGTTTTTCCCTACAAATACCTGGCAGATGTGGGGCATGCTTGTGGTTGCTGTGGTGCAGAGAGAAGACGCATCTATGGGCACATCGCGCCATCCAAGGACAGCCTGGCCTTCTTCTCGAATGGTTGTGTCTATCTGCTCTTTACAATGCTTGCGTGCATCATCGTCTCGGGGAAGAAAAACCATACCCACACCATATGCTCCCGACTCTGGAAGATTGATATTGTCTTTTTTGCAAACGGTTCTAAAGAAATGATGAGGAATCTGGACAAGAATGCCCGCACCATCACCCAGATTCTTTTCACAGCCGCAACCACCACGGTGAGAGAGGTTAACAAGCATCTGCAACGCTTTGCGGACAATCTCATGAGACCTGTTTCCTTTGATATTAACAAGAAAGCCGATGCCACAGGCATCGCGTTCAAACTGAGGAGAGTACATTCCCTGCCCTTTAGGCAAGCCGTTGCCTTTAACATCACGTTCCGACTCTTTAGTATAATCTCTTGGTGGTGTCATGGTGTTGTGGAACCTCTTCAGATTTTCAGTCAACCTTTTTTGAAATAGTCTTAAAATCTGCGTACGCCTTGCTTGCAACAGCACCTTCAGAACCATAGTATTTGCTGCCCAGATCCTTTGAACCATACGGCCGCTCTGCTGCAGTGGTCATCTGCACAAAAGAGATCTGTCCTATTTTCATCAAGTAATAAAGAGTAACCGGGAGTTTTGCCACATTGCTAATCTCAAGTGTCAGTTTGCCGCTCCATCCTGGGCTGATGAATCCCGCAGTGGAATGGATGAGGATACCTAAGCGTCCAAGAGAACTCTTGCCTTCTATCATGGCAGCAAGGTCTGAAGGGAGGGTTACTGTTTCAAAAGTGCTCCCTAGAACGAACTCCCCGGGATGTAGAATGAATGGTTTGTCACCAGTAATCTCAATAGGAGTGGTGAGGTCATCATTGGATTTTCGCAGGTCAATATACGGATGGTCTGCGTGTTTGAACACCAGAAATTTCTTGTCAAGCCTAATATCAATACTTGATGGTTGGATGTGCGATGGTTCAAAAGGTTCTACCCTTATCCGCTTCTGTGCAATGGCTTCCCTGATGCTTTTGTCACTCAATAACATAGGTGGATGGTCATCCAGCATCCTATATAAATGTTATGACAACAAAGGTGGTCAGTCAGTAATTACAATTCCAGAATCATGCTTGGTTGCAATAAGGACTGCATATTTCAGGTGCTCACTATTCTCAGAATGGATGGTGTAAAGCAGATCCCCTTTCTTAACAAATCTGCCGCAATGCCTGTGTAGATAGATACCGCTCCCTCTGTCTGCCGGGGCTCCTGCAACCCTTGCTATTTTGGAGATCACTGCATTGGAGATGGATGCAACCACACCTGATTTTACTGCCTTTACACCGTAGGTATGTTTTCCCACAGGAATCTGCTCCGGAACAAGGGACCCTCTTGCACCTTGAGCATGGACAATTTCCTTGAGTTTTTCGTACGCTTTCCCGCTCTTGACAATGTCCGCTGCCACCCTCCTGCCTTTGCCGGGTGCTGCTTTCTTTCCCATCTCCAAAAGAAGTCCTGCCATCATAAGGGATTTCTCAGCAAGGTCTTTGGGAGCAAGCGGATCATTTCGCAATACCCGAAGAACGTCCCTTGCTTCCAACGCCGGCCCTATACCGTTACCTATGGGTTGCCTTCCATCAGTAAGGATGACTTTGGGAGTGATACCCATTTTCTTGGAAACAATCTCAAAATCGCGTTTGAGTTGCAACGCTACGTTTTTGGTGGGGATCTTCGAGCCCTCCCCAAAAGGAATGTCAAAGAGGACATGGGTTGCGGAGACGCTTGCCTTCTTTGCAATGACACTGGCAAGAAGCTGGGATTCTGCGTCAATGGCAAGCGGCCGCTCCACCTGGATGATATGGTCGTCAGCAGGTGCAAGGTTTAAGGCACCACCCCATACCACACAACCCTGTGTTTTGAGCACAATTGATTTCATTTTTTCCAGAGAAATAGACACTCTTGCCAGCACTTCCATGGTGTCGGCTGTTCCTGCAGGACTGGTTATGGATCGAGAACTGGTCTTTGGTATAGACAAGCCGGCTGATGCAACAATAGGGACGATAATCATGGTCGTGCGATTTCCTGCAACCCCACCTACACAGTGCTTGTCAAGAACTGGCTTGACAGGAAGATGAAGAATGTCTCCCTGGTGCGTCATGGCCCGTGTGAGCCAGATGGTCTCCTGCATGTCCATATGGCGTGAGTAGCATGCAGCAACAAAGTAGGTCATCTCAATGTCGGTAAGTTTGTGGTGCACAATATCCCATACAATCTGCTCAATCTCCTGCTGCGTGAGTTTGCAGCCGTCAAGCTTTTTTTTTATAATGTCAACAGACAGAGGTTTTTTTGCGTGCATAATCTGGACAATATCCCCATTATGTGTATGCAAGGATTCACGCACCTCTTCAAAGAGTCCAAGCACACCTGACGAGATCCAGCCCCCCCGCATCACAATGTCAACAAGAACGGTCTCCACACGCCTGCCTCGAAAGACTTTAATGCGATCAAGCGTGTGCAGATCAAAGTGGTCAGCATCATCCTGATGCATGGCAACCACAAGAGGCCCTCCTGTAGAAATGCCCATAGATTTTGCCTTAAATTTCATGAGAATCCCTCTTAAGATAGATGTTGAGGAGCGTAACGCCTACGGCAAGAATCACGGGCCCTAGGAAAATGCCGATGAGGCCAAACATCTTCAGTCCGCCAAAAACGCCGATGACGATAACAAGAGGATGCACTTTTGCCCGTTCCCCTATAACTATGGGTTTGACGATCGTTTCCATAAGGACACTCACCAGGAGGAAACCATAGATGATGATTGCAATGCCCACACCCACTTCTCCTATGCTAATTTCGTAAAGTCCAAGAGGCAGATAGAGGAGTGAAGAACCGATAACAGGAAGGATGCCAAAGATGACTGCGATGACACCAAAGAAAGTAGATGTCGAACAGAGGAATCCGCATGACCCCCCCCCTTCCACAAAATAGCCTATGAACGCAAATCCAGCCGCAATGATAATGCCTTCTATCAGTGAAACCACGACAGTCCCAAAGACAACTGCATGTAAGATATCACTTATTTTTGTAAGGATCTGCTGATGATGGTCTTTTTTCATGGTTGAGATGCTACGGACATAGAGGAGAAGCTGATCACCATCCCGGAAAAGGAAGAAGAGAAGGAAGAGCATGATAACAACGTCAATTAGTTTGCCCGGCAGAAGAAAGACCGTAGAATGGATATAACCAGTAACTGAGGAGGTTGCCTGCCGCAGCAACGCATCTGGATTGAGGTATTTCCAGATAAGAGAAGAACTGGCCTTCTCTTTATAAGAAGTAAAATAGGGGTTGCTGTTGACGTCTTTCAGCTTGTCGTGAAGGGTGGTATACACAAAACGTGCCTGCTGACCCATGAGGTGTAAAAGCACAATGGTCGGGACAGTAACCAGAAGGATAAGAAATACGGTCAGAATTAACGCACTCACGTTTTTACGTTTTAATTTGTTGTTAAGCCACCGATAAAGCGGATAGAAAATGTAGACCAGAACCATACCGAGGAATATGGTTGTAAGGAATGGTCTGAGCACCAAAAAACAGAGATAGATAAAAATAGCAATGACTGCAACAAATGCATACTTCTTGAGTGATTCTTGCACCATCTTTTTGAATAGGAAGTTAAGGAAATGAAAATGGATTCGCCAACGGCAGATGCAGCAGCATCTGGTAGTGCGGATGACGTTGCGCTTACGCTCCAGTCATCCATGAACAAAGGATAATGAAAATGGGTCCGCCCGGATTCGAACCGGGGACCCTCACCATGTCAAGGTGATGTCATAGCCGCTAGACCACGGACCCACCCCCAAAAGAGGGACTATGTTTATTATTTAAAAGTTGTGTTTTGGGGTTATCTAAGCGAAACATTTATAA
The DNA here is from genome assembly GCA_016219795.1 of Candidatus Woesearchaeota archaeon. GTDB lineage: Archaea > Nanobdellota > Nanobdellia > Woesearchaeales > JACRKL01 > JACRKK01. The sequence continues at coordinate 11,249 of JACRKK010000052.1, forward strand.
ATAAGTACCACTATTAGATAACAACAATGAGGGGTAAAATTAGTGTTGTTGAGGAAGCGGTACGCACAAGCGTAGGTGAAGATGCTCTTCCTGTTGTCAAATTTCTCAAGAACAAGAAGAACATCTCAGAGTTCATGATTGCAGAGAAATTAGGCACCGAAGTCAACCAGACAAGAAACATTCTCTACCGCCTTCATACTCATAATCTAGTAACATACCATAAGAAAAAGGACCGGGAGAAGGGTTGGTATATCAGCTACTGGACGTTTAACCATCCTAAAGTGCAGGATGTCCTTCTCAAGCAGAAACGTATCAAACTTGAAAAACTTAAAGAGCGCCTTGAAAATGAAGAGAGGAACAAGAACCTCTATTTCATCTGCACTGCCATGTGCGCCAGGCTGAATTTTGAGCATGCCATTGATTATGATTTCAAATGCCCTGAATGTGGCAATATTATGCAGCAGCAGGATAATCTCAAAACCATCGATAATATCAGAAGTTCAATTGTAGACATTGAGAAAGAACTAAGACGCAAAAACTGATTTCTAAAAAAAGAAGAAAAAAAAGGACATTTAGTCCTTTGCAAGAGCATAGATGGTCTTTAAGCCAACCACGATGGTTGCTGGCGTGATAAAGGTAATAATCGCGCCGAAGATTCCATCAAAGTATGCGCCAACCACATCTACCTTGCCCAAATAGCTTCCGGCCATGTTTGATACGATGACCAGTGCTACGGTGGTCAGGATAAAGGTGTTTGTTTCCTGCTCGGTTACATTCAGGAAGCCCACAATCAGCCCCAGAACAACCAGTGCGGAAATCACATAACTGTTTCCTGCTCCAAAAACACCGGAGACAACGGCCAATACTACCCCTACAATAAAGGCTACTCTGCCTACAAATCCCAAGGTATTATCTGTCATTTTTTCACCCCTCATTCTATACATTTAGATATTTTAATGATAACAAATAGGGTAATATATAAATCTGACGATTTTCCCGGTAAATTCAATTTTGAAATGTTTCTGAGTAAACACAAAGAATTTATATGATCTGTTTTATTCTCCAGAGACTATGCCCCCCTATCAAATAACCAAGCCGGACTATAGACTTCCTGTTGTGGGAGCGGTTCTGGTAGTTGGAGGATTAGGGATTGCGGGTCTCATCGATTATATAAGGCCAGATGTGCCTCCTCCCACTGTTGACACTGTGGTGGTCACGGCAACCCCAATTCCCTATGGTGGTAGGTTGACCCCAGAACAACAAAAAGTACTTGATGCATATCTTACTGACCAAGAAAAGCCGGGTTTTGACCCCAACGATCCAAAGTATGCTACGCTGCCTCTTCCAGATGGGAATCACAGTGTAACGATTGAGAGTGCGATAGCACATCCATTGAAATGAATCTCACAAATGTTTATAAATTAATGAGCTTCGCTGTAATATATGCACCCCCTATTTAACTGTCGGAAACCTATCTATTTCATCACTGATAGCAGGCTGTCAAGAGCTTCTGTAGTGGATGATGTGGCAGAGGCAGTCACTGCAGGTGTTTGTGCAGTACAGTACAGGGAAAAAAACAAAACCAAAGGGGAAATGATAACGGAGGCGTTGCAGCTCAAAACCATTTGCAGCGGAAAGGCACTGTTTCTGGTCAATGACTATGTAGATGTGGCACTTGCTGTAGATGCGGATGGCGTGCATCTGGGAGAAGAAGACATACATTATACAACAGCAAGAAAACAGCTTGGTCCAAAGAAAATAATTGGCATGACCGCCAACTCCATTACAGAAGCGCTTGCGGCGCAAGAAGAGGGTGCTGATTATCTTGGGGTGGGACCGGTCTTTGCTACAGCAAGCAAAAAGAACGCGCTCCAGCCAAAAGGCATCAGGCTGCTGAAACAGGTCATGGCAAGAACACACCTACCTATTGTTGCTATAGGAGGCATCAACGAGACTAATATCCATGAAGTGATGGATGTTGGGGTGCGGCACATTGCCATGATTGAGGGAATCTATAAAAACGGAAACATTAAGAAGAACATCACCATCCTGAGGAAGCTTATGCAGCCATGACCACGATTAAACAGATGGGAGGGGAATTTGCACTGATTGAATGGATAGCAAGACCCACCACGAGAAAGGAAGTCATAGTTGGTATTGGGGATGATGCTGCGGTTGTTACCCTGACAAAAACCAAGCATCTTCTACTGACCACCGATATGATGGTGGAAGATGTCCATTTCAGGAGGAAATGGTGCACTCCAAAACAGATCGGCATCAAACTGATGGAATCAAATATAAGTGATATTGCCGCGATGGGTGGTGAGCCGCTTTATGCACTGGTTTCCGGTTGTCTGCCCAAAAACACAACCGCTGAGTTTGTGGAACAATTTTTTGAGGGTATGCGCGCATCAGGAAAAGCCTACGGTATTGAGATTGTAGGCGGTGATACTACCAGAGGAGAGAAATTGGTATTTTCATTGACACTCGTAGGTAAAGTCAAAAAGAGGTATATGTGTCTGCGCTCTGGCGCAAAACAGGGCCACCTTATCGGCGTTACGGGAACGCTTGGCAAATCTCATGCCGGCCTGCGCCTGTTGCAGGCAGGCAAGAGGGGTGCTGCAATCCAAAGCTATCTGGAACCACAGAGCAGGATGGATGCGTCCTGCATCCTGCGCAGTTTTGCTTCGTCCATGATTGATGTAAGTGATGGTCTCGCCTCAGAAATAAGACACCTCTGCAAAAAAAGCGACGTAGGAGCGGTCCTTGAAAAAGAAAAGATACCTGTTTCATCTGCTACAAAAAAGGTAGCAATGCTACTGCATGAAGACCCCTATGCATACGCCCTTTATGGAGGAGAGGATTATGAGCTATTGTTCACTCTAACCCCCAAAAATATAGCTGCTCTCAGAAAAGAGTTTGGAGATTTCACGATCATTGGTATTATCACTGCTGGAAAAGATGTTCTGCTCAAGGATGGCAAAAGAAAAACGCAAGTGGGCAAGGGTTTTGACCATTTTCTTTAGAGCACAATAACAGAAACCGACCTGCTGGAAACCCTAATTGTAAGGACGTTTCCCTCATCAAAAGCGATGTCTTTTGTCTGACCGTCAACAATAATAACTCCATTGCGCATAAGAGAAGTAATCATAATAGACTCCGTAGGATTAAGCACTGCTTGGGTAATAGTCGCCTTTGCTGTCCGCGCGTTGATGGGTTCCCTGACAACAACCTGGAACTTCCTGCTTCCAAGAGGGAGCTGCACCCCTCCTGCTGATTTTATCCAGCCATAAGAGCCTGATGCTGTACCTACAAGAATGCCGCTTGAGCGTTGTACTTCTTTTTTTCCTCTCATCTTCAGTTCATAACGTGCAACAAGGGTTGTATCCCTATATCCTACATAGAATTCATTGAGAGCAAGGTCATCAAGCGTTTTGCCATTCAGTATCGCCTCCAGGCGGGCAAGTTTCCGTATTTTGAAGTCCCCATCTAGCATACTACGCCATTTTTCCTGAAAATCGTCTTTTGTCGCCAGCATAAAAAATCCTTCTTTTTTTTTAGGATTTGAATTGATGCCAAACAACGGCGTTTTATCCCGTATACCATTGGCTGCACGCAAGAATGTTCCGTCCCCTCCCACGACAATAACAAGATCATACCCTTTGCAAGAAGGTATGCAAACTCCCGAGCGTTCTTTTGTGGAATAAAAAACTTCATTTTCCTGCAAAAAACGTTTGACATCCCTCACTGTTTTCTGATGAATGGGGTCCGGCATTTTTCCATAAACCAGAAGGGCTTTTTTGATCATATCCCCCGAAGAACAAATATACTTTATATGCTTATTGGTTAGTGTTCTATCACTTTGCCGTCTTTCTCCAGAAAGACCTGCGCCTGGAACTTGAACAATTTGACCGGAGTATTAAGCCATGCATCTTTGGGCAAGCCCGCTTTTTCGCATACCATCTCAAATGCTTGCCTTGGCGTTGCGTGATACTCCCGGAAAACCTGAGGCAGAAGGAGTCCATTTCCTTTTCTGCTTCGCACAGACAATCCATCATTTCCGATCGTAATCTGCTCTACATATTCGATAGGCCTCTCAACCGTAATTTCCTGCATAGGTGAGAGGACAGAAATTTCCACCTCTATATCTTCCCATTCATATTTCTGGAGAGGTGGAAACCGGGGATCGCTAAAGGATGCAGCCCTGGCAGCTTCAATGACTGCCTGATAGAGAGGGAGAATTGCTTCAGGAAAACCAATGCAGCCACGTAATTCCCCAATTTTATAGAGGGTCACAAAAACCCCAGCTTTGCCGCTAAATTTTGATTTTGAGGCAGGCGGTATTTCTGGGAGGGTTTTATCAAAAAAAGAAAGGATAGCCTGTTTTGCCAGCCTTATAAGTTCCGTGCCCTCTTCCAGAGAAACCATCTTATTTCAGGGAAGCAAACTCTTTTTTCAGCTTGTCTGCCATGGATGCTACCCTATTTGCAGCATCTGCCAGCGCCTTTCTGGGCTCTTTTCCTTGCGTCTCTATAATGAATTTAGGATGAGAAATCAGCGGATGCTCTATACTGTAGGTAGCAATCTTTACCTGCTCGTCATTTAAGAGTTCTCCTCTAAGCATATTGCAGAAACTGTGGCCCTGCCCTTCCAGCTCAAAATAAAGCCGGTTCTTGGTCTCTTCAAGAATCTTGATGTTCATGGTATCGCCTCTCCTCGAAGAAATAACACCCTATTTAAATAGTTTTGGATTTTTTTGTGGTGAAACATTTATATAGGTCTATGATTAGGGGATTATTATGAGGTACTTTGACAAAGAGGATTCCGATCAGAAAATCCTGGATTTACTGAATTCCCTTACCGATAAGCAAAAACGCTGCATCGCAGATTTCGATACAAGGATTGGGAATCTCTACCACATTGAAGAGTCGGTAAGAGAGACTATCAAGCTGAGTGAGAAGCTGCGTAAGGCAGCAACGGAAGGTAAATTTAAGGGCCAGAATAAGTACCTTAATGATATCCAGATAAATGCAAAAAGACTGCTTGCCATAATTGATACGGTGTTTACTAATGTTCTTGATGAAAAAAGAATCATCCCTGAAGAACAAACAGCACTTGAAGAAGAATTACGCAATCTTAAGCGGCTGGAATATATTGAGTTTTATGATACAAAACAGATTGAAGATACGCTCAAAAGCGGGCATCTTGGAGAGGAATCAGAAACGGAGTTAGAGAGCCTACAGCACTCTATTTTGGAAGGACAGAAACAAGAACAGATCTTAGTGAGCATCACATCCCATCTGGAGTCCATCCTTGTGCAGCTGGCCCATTACCTTTCCAACCAGAAAGCCATGTTACAATACCTGAAATTGAATATCCAGTTCTACATTGATTTAAAAAAAGAAGAACTCCTCCAAAAAGCTGAAAATATAGAACAGATAGAGGCTGGTCTTAGACGATTTCAGGATGAGTTTGGGAATACGCTCCGTGAAGAAAAAGAACTGGTCATTGATCCCTTCAACAAGTTTCTGAAAAAAAAGAGGATGATCTACCACACACTTATGGACCTTTTTTTGAGGAAAGGGTGGAATGCTAAGTCGTCATGGAAGGGGTGGAACATATTTTCAGGGGAGTCCCAGGGTAAGATTACTAAAAAAGATATTCTTGAGGATATGCATACATTCAGTAAACTTTCAGAAACGCATGCATATGTTAATGAGCTACTTCGCCTTCCAAGAAAGTATATAGAAAAAGATGCACTTCTCTATCTTTACAAGATAAACAAATACGCGTCACATCTTACGTCAAAAAAAGAATATGAACTGCGTAAAGCACTTCAGCTTACAGTAAAAGATCTCCAGACCGATGCTTATAACTTCCGCTATCTCAAATATATCCTCCATAAATTTGTCCAGAGGGCGCTTGCAGGAGCAACGCCAGAGCATATACCTGACCCGGTTTCTATTATCATGATAGACATTGATTTTTTCAAAAGCATTAACGATCATTATGGGCATCAGGGTGGCGACAACGCGCTACGACTGCTTGTAAAGGCCTGCCAAAGCCAGCTAAAAGACGATTCAGTCTGCCGCTACGGAGGCGACGAATTCTGTGTGGTATTAGAAAAAATAGATAAAGAGCGGGCTGTAAAGATTACGCAGAGAATCCGAAACGCAATAAATAAAGAATTAAGTGAATATATATCAGAAATGGAAATAAAACTGGGTATAACTGAGGTAGCAAAGGTGACCATAAGCTTAGGGATTGCTACGTGTCCTGATGACATCCTCTCTGAATTTACGGATTTAGCTGCAGCAGATGTAGATGCTGTAAGAGACGCCTTGATTCGGTGCGCTGACAAAAACCTCTATACAGTCAAGAAAAATGGGAGGGATGGCATCTGCTATCTGGACACCAAAGGCAAACCAATCATTATCAGATAGAATGACCCTTGGATTGCACAAGATTTATATATTCCTTTTGATTACTACTAAGATGGGGTGGTAAAATGAGTATTGAGTTGGGTACTATTGAGAGCATTATAGCTGCCGCATTAATACATAATCCAACCGGCGTGGCATTGCGTGTTATTGAAACACGAAATCCAAAGGATGATACCCAGACCACTTATAGTATTGAAGTTACCCCCAAAAACGAGAAAGAAGACGGCAGAATAAGGACATATCTTACCATGACTTCCACACGAGAGCCGGTTCTGTATAGAAGAGACAATTTTGATCCTGCAGTTACGGAGATAAGAAAAACGGTTTTGGGAAAAGATAGTGTTTCCCTTCTTGATTTTAAAGCGGATTACCACAAGATAATGGAATACCTCCTTGAAGAAGGGAAATATGTAAATGATGGTAAAGGCACAACCAATGAAGGGGTTGTCTTTCTCTATGCTACGGTTGCAAGGCTTGGCATGCAATTAGAAAACAGTGGTGTTGCTGTCCAATCATTAAGTGGGAAGCCCTATGATGCTAACTTATGGGGATCCCTGTATAACAGTCTTAATCCTGCGATTGATAGACCCCAAACCAAACTAATAACTCATCCACCTGTTGATATTTATGGGGGAAAAACAGCAGAAAATACCGGATTTAGAAATGTGCGTAGTGCCTGACCCAAATGTTTAAATAGAAGCCGGGTTCTTTCTTGAACATGAATGTCCTCCTTACCGGCGGTGCCGGCTTTATCGGAAGCCAGATTGCAGAAGCGTATCTCAACGCAGGGCATAAAGTCATTATTGTTGATAACATCTGCACAGGAAAAAAAGAATACATTCCCAAAAGAGCTGTTTTCTATCGCGTATCTGTTTTAGATGATCTCTCCTTCATCTTCAAAAAGCATAAGATTGACGTAGTCAATAACCATGCAGCCCAGATCAATGTGCATAAATCGGTGCAAAATCCAGAATATGACGCAACCACCAATGTCATGGGCACGCTGAATCTGCTGGAGCATTGCAGAGAATTCAAGGTCAAAAAATTTGTTTTTTCTTCAAGTGCTGCTGTGTACGGCACACCAGAAAAACTGCCACTGACTGAAGAAGCTTTACTTCTTCCCGAATCGCCTTATGGCGCAAGCAAAATCGCAGCGGAATACTACATCAAAGTTTACGCTCATCTTTACAAGATGGATTATTGCATCCTTCGCTACGCGAATGTGTATGGACCGAGGCAGGATGCCTCGGGAGAAGGGGGCGTCATTGCCATCTTTCTGGATAGGATGAATGCTGGTGCTGCATGCACCATTTATGGTGATGGCAAACAGACGCGGGATTTTGTGTATGTGAAGGACATCGTCAGTGCCAATCTTGCTGCATTGACTGGTGGTTGTGGTGTGTTTAATATCGGCACAGGCAAGACGACAACCGTCAATGCATTGTTTACCCTTGCTTCGCGCCTGACATCATATAAGAAAAATCCGATGATGGTCAGGTCAAGGGACGGCGATATCAGGCACAGCTATTTCTCCATAAATAAGGCAAAGAAAGGGCTTGGCTGGAAGCCGGCGTATTCTTTAGATGCGGGCCTGCATGAAACGGCGAAGTGGTTTAAGGGCAAGGTAAAACGTTAACATCAGCGATAGTACTTGCCAGCAACTTTTGCTTTGATGCCCATGGTTTGCGCAAGATGGAGTACTTTTTCTCGGAGTTCCTCAGGAATAATAATTGCCCCTCTTCCGGCAGTAATCACATTTTCTTCATCAACCAGGCCTTTGTATTGTTTTCCCTTGGTACGGTATCCATAAAGAAGCCGTTGGAGTTTGTTTTTTGCCACCTGATTGGCAGATGAATAATCAAATCGCACAACATTATGGCTTTTCAAACCAAGAATGTTTTTCCCAATGATCAGTGTTTCTTTGGCAAATAGAGGTTTTCCCTCATCTGCAATTGTCTGCACAAGGCCTCTGTCCTCCTCTGTTATGCGACGATATTGGAAGAGGAGGTGGATTGGAAGGCCATAGACTGTGCTTTTTTCAAGAACTGCTCTCTTGATGCTTTCTTCCAATGATGCATCTGGGTCCTGTTTGTCAAGGAAAACAAGCAGATCAATATCAGAATGTTTCTCTGAGAAATCACCCCTTGCGTAGGAGCCAAAAATAACCACTGCAGAGATTGCATCTATGCTTTTGAGTTGGGCACGCAAAGCGTCCAGCATTTTCTGGGAACGGCTGATAAATGTATCCTGTTTGCTTATGTTCTCTAATTTTTTTTCTGCATATGTTTTTTTCATGGTAGTTCTTTAAGGCAACTCTGTGCAAATTCTCTGACTGCAATGAATTTGTTGCCATTTTCTCCTTTGTATGCAACTTTTCTGCGATAATCGTAATTTATCATCAGCTCGTATTTAAGGACAATGGTGACTGGATCTTTGAAATTCCTGCTATTCTGCTGGAGAAGCCTCAGCCGCTCCCTGTGGTCTGTGATAAAGTAAAGTGAAACACCTGATTTTTTCAGGACTGATTCAATGGCTTCAATACCAGCATAGAAATAATTCTGTGCTGCGACCTTGCGCAGCTCTTTCTTCTTTGTTTCGTCTGTTTCTGCTGTAATCTCTTCTTCTATGTTGTGTGCGATGGTATAATATCTTTTGGCTGCAATATCCATAATGTTACCTATACCCATTAATATTGGTTTTTATCATATTGTTGAGTATAGATAATCATCAAAAGTATTTAAAGGTTTCTATTTATCAAGTATAAGTACCTAAAGTATCAAATAACTGTTTATTTTTAGGTATGGGTACCATATTATCTGTTTATAGGAGACAGCAAAGTGGTTTAAAGGCAGGTAAGAAGAAAAAGGAAAGAAAAAAAGAAAATAGGTTCTATTTGCAGCAAAAGGCTGCAGACATAAACGTTTCTTGAAAATCACCAACTATTGGCTCTACTGCACCGGGCGTAAATGATCTTGAAGTCTGCGTAGAACAGGGAGCACTAGTTGTAGGTTCAATACCATCCCATGGTTGCATTTCCCACCCATGCACGAAACCACCACGGGGATTGGTGATTTGAACATCGCGACATGAACCATCAGTTGATGCATAATATGTAATTCCTGTCATTAGAAAGCTTGCTACTGAATATTTATACCCTTTACTCTGACAAAATGCGTTAGGTGTTGTACGTGTATTGGAATCACCTACAAAATAAGTACATGTGGGATAAGATGGCTGGCTAATTGCCCCCCCACTCACATCATCAGCACCGCTTCTACTGCCAACCACAAACCCCAACGTTGCTCCAACCAAAAGTCCAAGAACCACAAACGTCCACAGCTGCTGGTTCCAGGCTCCAGCAGCATCATGTTTTTGCTCTGCCATTTGACGCATCACCTTTTTTGACTGGCTTTTTCTTTAAAATCTGCGTTTTCCACTAGTGTGTTCACTAGTGGCTCAATGGAAAACGCAGGGTCGGTTTTCGATTGACAAGCCAGTGTTTATTTTGCTATAGTGGTTCCCATATATATATATCGGTTTTTTGGGTGTGAAAAAAGAGCCATATTTCTCTGAAAAAGCATAAAGTGTGGTATCAGGACACCATCAAATTTAAATAAGTGTCCCATTTAACTACCCTTATGGAACTTTCAGCCCTTGAAACCTTTAATGGATGGTGGAAAACTGGCGCAGTCCGAAAAGAACTGCTCCGATCCTATAAGAGGCATCTCTATCAGGAACTAAGAACATACCTTGCAAAACGGCAGATACTCCTCCTCCAGGGCCTGCGCCGCATGGGAAAAAGCACCATGCTTTTCCAGCTCATTGACGAGCTGCTCAAAGAAACCAATCCAAAACATATCCTCTACTTTTCTTTTGATGAAATTGCCTATGACATTAAAGATGTTCTCGAGCTTTACCAGAAAGGTATCCTTGGAAAAACATTTGGAGAAACACAAGAAAGAATCTACATCCTTTTTGATGAAGTGCATAAAGTAAATGACTGGGAAAATAAGATTAAGACATACTATGACCTTTACCCTTCCTTAAAATTTGTACTCTCCGGCTCTGTTTCAGTGGCACTCAAACGTGCCAAAGAAAGCCTGGCAGGCCGCATCTATGATTTCATATTGGAGCCGCTCTCCTTCGCTGAATTTTTAGAGATGAAAAGCAAACCACTCCAGGAAATCATGGCACAGCCTGACTTATGGAAGCGTGAAGTACTTCCCCTGCTATACATTTATGTCAAGTATGGAACTTTTCCTGAGTTGGTGGATGAAACCGATGAAACAACAGCGCAGCGGTATATCCTGCAGGGGGTCATTGAACGCATTCTTTACAAAGACCTCCCGGAAGAATTCAATATTAAAGATGTTGAGCTTTTGAAAGCCCTGCTTTATCTCTTAGGGAAGCACCCGGGAATGTTGGTGAGCTACAAAGCACTGGCAGCTGATTTAGGACGAGATCAAAAGACCATAGCAGCATATTTTGATTACCTCAACTTTGGGCTGCTCACGCAGTTTGTTTTTAACTATAGGGGAAGCCCGCTTGCAAGCTTGCGAAAGCTGAAGAAAGTATATTTCACAACTCCCAACTTCATTTTTGCGTTGAATGGGCAGATGGAAAGCGTTTGGCCGTATGTGCTTGAAAATATAGTACAGATGTGCACAAAGGCAGGCTTTTTTTACAAGAACACTTATGAAATTGACTTTATAATGGCTAACGGCAAACAAAAGATTGCCCTTGAAGTAAAAAGCGGGAACATCAAAACCAAACAGTTTAAATATTTTAGAGAACAGGAAGAAGACACAAAATGCTTCATTATTGACTGGGAAGATGACGGAAATGTTGGAGATGTGCCTATAATTCCCGTGTGGAAACTGCTGCTGTTTGGTATTGGATAGTTGGAGAAAGAAAAAAAAAGAGAGAGTTCAAAACTACCCTGCAATAGTATACATCGCACTCATCCCCGCAGTGATATGGTCGCCCACATGGCAGTGGTACATCCACTCACCCGGATTATCTGCTACCATATCCACACTTATCATGCTTGCGGGCAAAAGCTCCACAACATCAGTGGTATATTGTCCTCTTACGCTAACGGTCTCTCCATGCCAGTGAGGAGTATGAAGATCAACTTCAGTTCCCAGACCCAAAAGATGCCACCGGACCTTATCACCTTTTTTCATCTCCAAACCAGGCAGTGTATCAAAAATATATCCATTGATTGCATGCTTGAGGTGACCTTCTTTTTCTTCGTCACTCATTCCCTCTTCCGACTCATCAAAGATTAAAAAAAGAGTAACAAACTCCTTATCCACATCACGGGGTGTTCCATCCTCATTGGCAGATGCTCTGGAAGTAATGATAATGGGACCCATAAGACCCTCATAAATGTCCGAGACCGCATCGACGTGGGAATGGTACAGCCAGACCTTAGAGCCACCTTCATTGAGACTAGGCGCAGCATCTTCTGTTACCTGCCAGGTATAAGTATAGCGCTCTCCTGGAGCTGCCATATCCTTACCCCCCACATCATCTCGTACTACCCCCTCATTTTCAGGAGTATACAGAAGTCCGTGGGGATGTATGCTATAAGTCTTGTTCGCCTGGTTTAAAAAAACTACTTTAATGGTGTCTCCCGGAACACCCCGTATAATAGGGCCTAAGATTCCAAGCCACGCCGGCTGCTCTTTCTTGACAGCAAAAGTATCATCAGTATATTCTATAAATCTTGTTTTGTCATACTTTGTCTGTGTAAGCCAAACTTTTTCTTCCAGTTTCTCTTCTGACAAATCTTTACTTTCAGGAGCATAATCCCATTCAACATCTTCAGCAGCTATATAATAAGTTCTTGTTCTTGGATTGTAGTCCCCCGCTTTAGTATTGCTAATATTACACGCTGTCAAAATAAATAATGCAAAAAAAATAGCAACAAGAAAAATAATTTTTTTTTTATAAGTCATTTTGCACCTCCTGATGCGCCAGCAGATTTTCTATCAAAATACCAATAGCCAAAAAGCAGCGCTGTCAGAGAATATTGCAGTAAGAACTGAATCCATTCAGGCTTAGAATACCACCCCCCCCCGATATATAATGGAATTCCAATTGCACCATCTTTGTGGTTTAGTACCGTAGATGATAAATCAAATGCCTTGCCAAACAATGGATTGTCACTGGCAATAATCCCTAACTCTTTTGACGCAGATAGGCCTTCATGGACACTATACCCAAGCAGGAAGCCCGCCTGCAATATTAGATAGGCAAGCGTGATATTGAAGAGGGTCTGAATCCTGATTCTTACAAGAGAATAATAAATGAGCATAACAAGAGCAATGGAGAGTGCAACTCCTATTAGGATTGAGAGTGTTGAATATTTTCCTGCAAATTGGAACAATACAATCTCAACCCCCTCTCTTGCAACCATAAATAATGCAATTAAGAATATGCCACCCTTTGTCAGGTTTAATGCTGCCTTTCCTTCTATATGTTTTTTTATTTTTGATCCATGATTTATCATCCACAAAATAAATGTGACTATCAATATTACGGCAATAAGGCTTGCAGTGCTTTCCCATAATTTAGCAGTTGAGTCAAGCCCGCCAATAAATGAGGAGATAACCATAAGTACAGCTCCAAAAACTAATGAAATCCCAACCCCAGAGTACAATCCATACCACACATTTTTCTTTAATGCCTTATTATTGGTCTTATCAAGAAACTTAAGAAGAATAACCACAATAAGCAATGCTTCCAGCCCTTCCCTAAATGCTACAATTAGCCCCTGAATGAAATTTTCCATCAGTTCAATCCTCCACTATTTTTTTTACGAATTACTGAGGGTACTATTTAAAGATTTCTCTTTTGTGGAACAATATTGTGGAACAATAAATATTTATAGTGTTGTCTCTTCTCATATGGCATGGACATCCAGGAAAACATCATCAAACTCCTTGACTCCTCCCAAAGAGGCCTCTCTGTCTCAGAGATAGCTGACAAGATAAAGATGGACCGCCGCACCGTGGCAAAACAGCTGGAAGTCATGGAAGCCAAAAGCATCATCAGCCACGAAAAAGTAGGGATGGCAAAACTGTGGTCACTTTCACGCTCCCCTCTCATCGCACTTCTAGTCAAAGACGATGACCAAAGTATGATTCTCAAAAACATCTTAAACACCCTGGATGAAGGCATCAGCATCCTCGACAAAGACCTTCGTATCATCTGGGTCAATGAAAAAATAAAAGGGATGGCGCAAAGACTCTCCCACCTGCAAGGAAGGAGGTGCTATGAAACCTACCTCAACAGAAAAGACATCTGCGCATCCTGCCCTGCACTTAAGACCTTCAAATCCAGCACCATCCAGAAATCTATAGAAAAAGGGAAAGACAAAGACGGCAACCCTTTCCATTACCAGTTTGTCACCGCACCTATCAAAGACCGGAGCGGGCAGACCATAGCCATCATAGAAACAGTCAGAGATTTGTCAGGGCTTGGACTTTAGGAGAGTGAACATCTATTTTCTCGATTTCCACCCTCATTTTCAGGTCATTGAGGATATTCATAAACGCAATGTAGGAATCATATGGGCTCTCATAGGGGTTGAAGTATTTGTGCACATCACCGTCACTAAACCATTTGGTGCACATATAATAAAAATTGTCAGAGGTCTGCAAACGTCGCCAGTCCGCAAGCAGCACTGGATCATTTTTTGCCTTGACATCCTGCTCAAGTTGGTAGAGCGCGGAAAGCGCAGACTGCTGCATACTATTGCCCTGCCATGCAGAAATGTCCCGTTCCATATCCGCCCACGATACAAGAAACGGCACATCCAGCTCGCCAACGGGTTCAACACCATCCACCAGTTCGGATGGTGTCTTAAAATTGTTGTCCGGATTCTTCAGAATCTCAGCCGGCAGATGTTCCAGAAACGCAAAAATACCTGTATCCTCCCACTGGTGCTCGCCAAACGTCTCATAATCCATAAACAGGTTCACGCAATGGCCGTTCCCATTGACCCCATCCACCCAACGGGCATATTTTTCTGATGTCAAGGGAAATCCTTCCCACGCCTTATTGGAAAAGCGAAACGCAATATCGTCTGAGAGCCGATAATTCTTCAGAAGCACCTTCAAAGTCTGTTGATCTTTTGGGCGGTAGAGAAAATTGGGTGAACGCCATCCAAGCACATGGTCTGCACCCTCTGCTAAAATCCCTTTATATCCCATCTGCGCAACAACTCTGGCAAGCTCGTTGCTGTAAATCAGTTCGGTGTTGCGAAATACCTGCGGTGTAGCTCCAAAGAGTTCCTGCACTCTTTTCCTGTGCATAAGAACCTGCTCCTTAAATTCATCTAAGGAATGCAAAAAAGCAAGCGAATGGTAGTAGGTCTCATCAAGAATCTCAACCTGGCCGGTCTGCACCAGTTTCTGAAAGGAATGCAGTACTTCTGGAAAATACTGTTCAAACTGCTCAAGCACCACTCCGCTAAATGAGTAAGAAATCTTAAATCCAGGGTGCTTCTTAAGAAGGCCTAGAAGCAGCTTGTTCGTCGGCAGATAACACTTATCTGCTACTTTCCGAAGAATGGCCCTGTTTTTCTGCTCTTCAAAATAAGAGCTATGCTTCCCTATATCAAACACCCGATATTCCTTCATCCGAAAAGGCTGGTGCACTTGGAAATAAAAACAGACAGATACCATGACATCCCTCTTTTTTCACTGTATACACTCACCAGTTTATTAAATTAGTGGAGAACTCTTCCATAAACATCCAAACATTTTGCTGCAGCATCTTCCCATGTCCTTTTTTTGACTTCTTTATGGCCCTCATCACGAAGGGTCTGGTGCAATGGAGGGTAGCGAAGCACTGCAATGATCTTTGCAGCCAGCACATCCACATCCCAGAAATCAACTTTTAAGCAATGATGAACTATTTCTGAAACCCCAGATTGCTTGGAGATGATAACTGGCGTCTTATGTTTCATTGCCTCAAGGGGCGTGATACCAAAGGGTTCTGAGACTGAGGGCATCACATATACATCTGCCATGGTGTAGGCGCGCTGGATATCTTCGCCGCGCAAAAATCCGGTAAAGAGCACGCAATCTCCCAAACCAAGGCTTGCTGCCATCTCTACCATTTTCCCATACATATCACCGCTTCCTGCAATGATGAATTTGGTGTCTGGCTCCTGCTCCAACACTTTCTTTGCTGCCTGGAGAAAATAGTCCGGGCCTTTCTGCAGCGTTACTCTGCCCAAAAACAGGACAATCTTGTGTTTTTTTGCAAAACTGGTATATTCTTCCAGAGGATAGGGAACATCGTGCTCCACGGCATTGTGCACCACCATAATTTTTTGGGAAGCAATACCATAATGTTGCACAATCTTTTGTTTGGTGAATCCGCTGACAGCAATAATGGCGTCCGCAGCTTCCATCCCTGCACGTTCAAGATCATAGACATACTTATTGATTCCCTGGCCGCCGCTTCGGTCAAACTCTGTCGCATGGACATGCACAATGAGCGGTCTGCCGGTGATGGCCTTTGCTGCCATCCCCGCCCTAAAGGTCATCCAGTCATGGCAATGGATAAGGTCAAAATCCTCCTGTACCGAGAGAATTTCTGCCTGTTTAGAATAACGCTCCACCTCTTCAAAAAGGTTGCTGCCGTAGATGGCACGCAGATGCCCCGGTTTCTTCATAAGTTGGGCATAATATTCCTGCTGGGTCATATAAGCAGAAAGCAAGGTATTAATACTTTTGATGGCAATGGTTGCCATTTCATTGGTTGACAAGAGCCGCGCAAAGGAAACCTGCATATCTTCATGCACAAACGGAAGAACCAGCGTCACCTGAACCTGATGTACAGAAAGTCCCCTCACAAGGCCATAACATGCTGTACCTAAACCTCCTGAATTGAATGGGGGAAACTCCCATCCAAACATCAGCACTCTCATTACACACCCCTTTTTTTGGTTTTTAGGGAGGAATAATATAAAAGAGTTACTGTTTTTGTCATTGAAAACAAATATTTAAATAGTACTTGCAGCATACTCTCATGATTATGACTCATTGCAACGTATCAGAAAAAGTGTGTCTGTTGCTTCTGGTAATAGTATAACTCTACATTTTCCTTTCTTCTCCTGCAAAAAATGCCAGGAGCGGGGAGTCTCACTATGCGCAAAACAAAAATAACATGCACCATCGGACCGAAGACAGATTCTATTGAGATGCTGGAAAAGCTTGCTTCTGCCGGCATGAACATCGTCAGGTTGAATATGTCCCATGGCGACCATACCTATGCAGGAAAAATCATAGCAAATGTGCGTAAACTCAATAAGAAATTGCAGTTCCCTATCGCAATCCTTCTCGACACCCAAGGCCCGGAGATTAGGATAGGGCAACTGCCTGAAGATATGGATCTTAAGCAAGGAGATATTTTCAAACTGAGCATTGACAGCGCCTGCGATCCCAGAGAAATACAAAACGGCTCTGCTGCATCCGTTAATTATCAGGGCCTCACCAACAGTGTCAAGAAAGGAGACACCATCCTCATCGATGACGGCATGATCGCACTTGAAGTGGTGGAAGTCGAGCAGTTTTCCATCAAATGCAAAGTCCTCAACAAAGGCAGAATCAAAAGCCGCAAATGTGTCAATCTTCCCGGGGTAAAGGTTGATATTCCTGCAGTTACTGAAAAAGACATTGCAGACATTGAATTTGGTGTTAGAGAAGATGTAGATTTTGTTGCACTTTCATTTGTCAGGCATCAGGATGATGTCCTTAAAGTGCGGCAGATGCTCCAGAAAAAAGGATCCCGCATGCAGATCATTGCAAAGATTGAGCACCCGGATGCTGTGCAGAATATGGAACACATCATTGAAGCAGCAGACGGGATTATGGTTGCAAGAGGTGACCTCGGTGTGGAGATGCCATTTGAAGAAGTTCCTATCCTGCAAAAGAAGATTGTCAGAAAATGCATCAGACAGGGAAAACCAGTCATCATTGCAACACATCTGCTGGAATCTATGATCAATAATCCAAGGCCAACACGCGCCGAAGTTACCGACGTTGCAAATGCCGTCTTTGACGGCACTGATTCTATCATGCTCTCGGGAGAGACAACGGTTGGTGCCTACCCCATTGAATGCGTAAAAACTATGGACAAGATTGCCAGGCGCGTTGAGAGAGAGTTTACGCCTCCTCCTAATGGGGATGCAAAGGTACGCAGCGTCAAGGAAGAAATTGCAAGAGATGCCTGCATCAATGCAGAAAGCCTAAATGCCAAAGCGATTCTCGTCTTTACACGATCAGGCAGGCTTGCACGCCTTGTTGTAAAACATAGGCCATCCTCAAATGTTTACCTGTTCACAGAAGACGAAAAACTGAGGCGGCAGCTGATGCTTCAGTGGGGTGCACTTTCTTTCAAGATACCCTTTGGCAACAATTACGAAAAAATGGTCCAGCGCGGACTTCTGGTGCTTCGCAAAGGTGGCTTTGCTGAGGTAAATAAACTGGTGGTCATTGTATCTGATGCCAATGAAAAAGGCAAGCATATCGACACGCTGGAAGTCCGGCAGATAATGTAGGTGATATGATGGTAGATGCAACTGAATGGATATGGATGGATGGCAAATTTGTAAAATGGGCGGATGCAAAAATTCACATACTTACCCATACTCTGCACTATGGCACTGGTGTGTTTGAGGGCATACGTTTCTACAAAACGTCAAAGGGACCTGCGGTATTCCGGCTCAAAGAGCATATTGCACGCCTCTTCTACTCTGCATCTGCAGTTCAAATGAGCATGCCATTCACAGAAAAACAGATAAGCGATGCAGTATGCGAATTGCTCAGAAAGAACAAAGTGACCTGCGGCTACATTAGGCCCATTGCCTATTTTGGTTATGGTGTCATGGGGCTGAACCCCAAAGACTCTGTAGTCAATTGCTCTATCATCTGCTGGCCATGGGGCGCATACTTAAGCTCGGAGCCGCTTCGTGTACGTCTGTCTCCTTATATGAGGATGCATCCCAAGACAACGGTTCCGGATGCAAAGATCTGCGGCAATTATGTAAACTCAACCTTTGCAAGCGTCGAAGCAAAGAACAAAGGATACCATGAAGCGTTGCTTCTTGACCATAAAGGGAATATCGCAGAAGGTCCGGGAGAGAACATCTTTCTTGTGAAAGGAAACAAACTTTACACACCTACAAAAGGCAACATTCTTCCAGGCATCACTCGGGATTCTATCATAACCATTGCAAAGGATGAAGGGATGGATGTTGTTGAAAAAACGCTGACGATAAAAGACCTGGAACATGCAGACGAAGCATTTTTCACCGGCACTGCAGCAGAGGTTGTCGGGATAGGTACATTTGAGGACAAGCCCATAGGCAACGGGTCTTTTGGCCCCATCACCACAAAGTTGCGCACCATCTATTTGGATGCTGTGAACGGCAGAATAAAGAAGTATGAACCATGGCTGACGCACATAAAAAAGTGAGGGTTCTTGTTTTTGGGACGTTCGATGGGCTTCACCCTGGTCACAAGCATTTTTTTCAGCAGGCAAAGGCATATGGCGATGAGTTGTGTGTAGTGGTTTCACGCGATGATACGGTACTGCAGGTCAAAGGGAAAAAACCAAAATACACGGAGCGCAAACGCCTTGCAGTGCTCCAGAAAATCCCTATGGTGCATGAGGCGGTGCTTGGCAACCCGGGAAGCAAATATGATATTATTGAAGAGTTGAAGCCCGATGTTATTTGTTTAGGCTATGATCAGCAGGCGTTCACAGCGGAGCTGAAGCCGGAGCTGAAGCGACGTAATATGGAGAAAATTAGGGTTATGCGGCTGGAGCCATTTGAGGAGCATATATACAAGAGTTCTAAATTAAATAAATAATGGGTAGTGTCTTACTAAAGATACTTTAATTTTGTATGAAGAAAATTTCCCCATGTCCAGACTTTGGTTGCTTGTCCTTCGATTATTGCTGGTGTCAGTTTTTCGTTGATAGGTTTCATGAAATTCCAGTAGAATTGGAA
>JACRKK010000054.1 GCA_016219795.1 Candidatus Woesearchaeota archaeon
AATTCTACTGGAATTTCATGAAACCTATCAACGAAAAACTGACACCAGCAATAATCGAAGGACAAGCAACCAAAGTCTGGACATGGGGAAATTTTCTTCATACAAAATTAAAGTATCTTTAGTAAGACACTACCAAGAATTACATCAATTTACTATTATGCTGGAAAATAAGCAGATCCTCATTGGTCAGCTTCTTTCGCTTCCTGACCTTTTCCTCAATCTCCAACTCTTTGCTTTTGATCTCTTCCTCTGCCTGCTTCTTTTTGTGTTCATGCACTTCGGCATGATGGTGGCGTAGCTTAACATCTATTGCATGCAGCACATCCAACTCCTGCTTTAGCGCAGCATTCACTTCATGGAACTTCTGCTTCTGCTCAGTAAATTTAGAAAAGGCATCCTGCTCCTGCTTTGCTTTTGCATCCAGCTCTTTGCGCAACTCTAAAGAGACCTCATGTTTGGACTGACTCTCCTTTGCAAGGGATTGTATTTTCTTGTGGACACTATCAGATTTCTGCCGCAGAGCACTAACCTCTCTAGAAAGGTGGTAAAGCCGGTCATAGAAAGTATTCAACTCCTCAGTTTCCTTGTAACGCGCCTTTAATTCTTTTATCTTCACCATAACGCCCTTCTCTTTTTCAAAAGACATGGGCTCTGTTTCAATCTTGAATTCTAGTTTCTCAATATCCTCTTTCAGCTTGCCAGGATTACCACGGATATTATATTTTTTCTCCAGATCCCGCTTTTCCTGATCCCGTTGTTTGAGTTCAACAATCTTCTGGGCAATCTGAGCGTTTAACTCACTCCTCTTTTCCTTGAGCACCTTCACTTCCTGAGTAAACTGGTCCCTGCTCTGTCTGCTCTGCTTTGCATCAGCAGCAAGGGTAGAAAGAGTTTCACGATATTTTTCTTTCTCGGAAAACCAGTGCTCTTTCTGATTATCCAGTACATCCAACTCCTGCCGCAGCTTTGTAACTTTATCACGCTGCGCCTTTTGCTGGTCCAGAAGGTCTTTTCGCTCTTGATCACTAAGCATAGTACAGAAAGCCCTGTTTTGCTTTATATATAGTTTGTGGTCGCCTTAACGTGAGGCATCCGCCTGCCGCTCAAGCTCAAATTTCTTGGTGATAGCGTTGGATTTTGGTGAGAGCTGGTAACAACCAATAATCTCGTCTGCAAGACACTGGGCTGCGCCAAGCTTCCCATTGAAACTGCGGGCGTAGGCACCCTGCACCATATGGCGCAATGCAAGGTCAATCCTTCGCTGCGGCGCACATTCAACAGCCTTGGGATAACGTGCTCCACCATATTCGATGGTGATAATCTCTTCGCGGGGACATGCATATTCAAGCCCCTTGACAAACACAAGAATGGGGTTTTGTTTCATTTTTTGTTCCACAATAGTAAACGCATTCTCAACAAGCGTATAAACCGTCTGGCCTTTGCCCGTACAATGGCCTGAGGTAAGCTTGTGCTTCTTTGCCCGATGGCCAGGAATCATCAGCTTATTGATCAGCCGCTCAACAATGAAAATCCTGGATTTATGGAATCTGTTGCCAATATATCGTGCTCCTGTCTTTGGGACAATGACTGGCGTCAAGGTTACATAATCCCTCAAGCCTGCATCCTCAAGCGCAATGCCTTCACAGTCCCACCGGTTAAATGCTTTGATAGTTACCATTGTCTCCCCCTTACTTTCTTGCTTTCTCTATTCTGCCTCTGAGCAATGCATCAAGGCTCTGATCATTGACCTTGATTACCTGCCATCGGACACCGGGAATGTCGCCTTTAGCACGACCCATCTTTCCCCCAATACATTCGATCATGACTTCATCGTGTTCATCGATGAGCTTCTGTGCTCCGTCGCCTGGCATAAAGGCAGTAACCTGCCTGCCGTTTTTGATAAGCTGCACCCTGCAACATTTTCTCATCGCTGAGTTTGGCTGCTTTGCTTCAAGCTGGATCTTCTCAAGCACAATGCCATTTGCCTGAGATGCACCCTCTAGCGGATCTGATTTTTCTTTGAGATTAAGTACTCTCCTTACAAACCATTTGTTGTTCCATCGCATCTGATGTCTTCGATTTTTAAGCTTCAGACCGGCTCCCTGTCCTGTTGGTTTTTTTCCCATGTTAGTTCTTTTGCACCTTTAGTGTTGTTTGCGGAAAATATCGCTGTACGATTTCTTCATAATTGCGCAGATTTTGCGCATTCCTTCCAATCAAAAGGCCTGCCGTTTTTGTATCTTTGCAGGAAAGCAATACGGTGTTGCCCTCCTGTGCCATTTCAAGCCTAAGAGGCATCACCAAATTCCGCATGAATGTGAGGACGTTGGAATTAAACTCTACTATTTTAATCTTTCTGTTCAGCATCGTCTCCAGCCGTCGGACATTGGCACCTTTCTTGCCGATGGCCCGCCCGATGTTATTTTCCTCTACCAGGAAAACTAAGGTGTTGTGGACATCCACAAAACAATCCTTGACATTTGCATGGGTTAGTGTCTCAAACAGAGACATATATTTCATCAGAGCAATGTCATATTTTATCTTTTGCACATTCAGACCCTTTTTATGGCTATTGCAGAGATATCAAACGGTTTTCTGCACAGAACACCAAGCTCTTGGCTTGTCATATGCAACGGAATAACTGCTACATCCTGCAAACGTGCATAATGGGCGACATTCTCTTTCTGCTCTGGCTTGCAGTTTGACGAAACGTAAACTACCCTCAAAGCTCCCTGCTTGAGCTTTCTTTCCACTTCGTTCATACCTATAGCAACGTGACCGTCCTTCAATGCTTTTTTTAGTTCCTCTGATTTCTCGTCCTGTGTCATTTTTTCTCAACACTCCCTGGTTTCACCATCAGCCCTGCCATACCTGTGCCCACAGGGACTGGTTGGTTGATCATAACATTCTCCACTACACTGGTAAGGTAATCTACTTCTCCAATAAGACTTGCGTTGATGACATGCTTGATTGGTGTTTCAAAAGATGCCCTGGCAAGGACGCTGGACTTTTCACTGACCACACCAGTCCTTGTAATCCCTCTGATAACGCCGCCTGCGCACATGGCATCCGCAACCAGCATGATATGCCTAATATCCACATTAAGTCCCTGATTTTCAATGACCTTAAACACCTCGTTGATAAGGGCCTGCCTTCCTGCCTCTACACCCAAGACAGACGCAATCTCAAACACGTCGTTGGTTGTTGTCCGTTCTTCATCAACAAATTCAAGCTTGAGCACATCCTTGAGGTTTGATCCTGCAGTTATGACGATGAACTCTTCTTCCCTCTTCACAGGTAGCACCTGTTTTATGCCTTTGATACCTGCAATAAAGGTCTCTTTTATTTTCTCTTTAATCCTATACAATTCATTTAGGTTCTTAAGATCTTTTGTCTTGGGCTTGAGAACCAATCTTAGCCCGTCAACAGTGATGGTAAATGAGCCTACACTCTTCTGAAGCAACTTTGCGACAGAGGATGCAGTTACGCTAAATTCTTTTAATTTGGCTTCGTTGAACGTGACCTCAAGCACAAGCTCAGAGACGGTTATGCTAATTTCAGCGATAATATCCACCAGTGTGGTCTCCTTGATATTTGCTGCAATCTGTTTGATATCTTTCCCACTAGAATACGGTTTGCGAAGATAAATTTCCATCATGGGGGTCTTTATCTCTTTTCTGCCATCCAATATCTCGATAATTCTTGGCAAGCCCACGGTGACGTTCATCTCTGCGACACCAGCAAAGTGGAAGGTGTTCAGTGTCATCTGGGTTCCTGGCTCTCCAATGGATTCTGCAGAAACTAAGCCTACGCTTTCTCCTGCCTCTACTTTCATCCGTCCATACTCCACAACAGTTAGTTCCATAATCTCACGCAATTTAGTTTGGGAGATACGTGCAGGGATATTTGCCTCAATCTCTGCCAGAACCTTTTCCGGTAATTTGTCCTTATACTCTTTGATTATGGGATCCATGGTAAACCTCCTCACATGACTGATTCTATAATTTTTTTGATATTGATAACGCCTTTCTCAGACTTTGCTACATCGATGCCATCCTCGCCGTATGAAAACTGCACAATCTTTCTGCTTGCATCCCTGACCGTGCCATCATATTCGACGCGTAAATCCTGCATAGCGTTGGCAAGTCTCCTATAAAGATACCCAGATTTGGGAGTTCGCAGTGCAGTGTCCATCAGAGAATCACGGCCAGTCATGGAACCAAAGAAAAATTCGCTGGGTGTCATGCCTGACTTGAAGCTGTTACTAACAAAACCACGTGCTGTTGGAGTTAAATCTCCGCGCTTAAAGCAGGAGAGGGTGCGTCCAGAGTAACCTATACCAATACGCCTGCCGCGCAATGCCTGCTGACCGACACATGCTGCCATCTGAGCGATGTTAATGATGTTTCCTCGAGCACCTGACTCAACCATGATGCGCGTTCCTGTGGAGTCTTCGGTTGCCTCGGTTGCGATGCTTCCTGATTCGTTTCGTGCATTGTTCAATTGTTCAAGAATCTTTAGTTCCAATGTCTCAAGTATAGTTCTTCCAGGGAAGGCCTCAAGCTCTCCCTGTTTATAGTTCTCGATAAGTTTCTGGACATCCATGTCCACCTTTTTAAGAATGTTGGTGACCTTCTCCTTGCCTTTTACTTCAAGATCAGAATCCCCAATTCCCACAGAGAAGCCTCTTTTCAACAGGGTCTTGATGCCAAGCCTAAAAATGTTATTAATAATCTGGAGTGTCTTATCCGGACCATATTTTTTATGAAGGTTTCTCAAGAGCAGACCTGAACCTTCTCCAAGATTGCTTCGGTCAATGACTCCTTTTTCCAGTTTCCCGTTGACGATGACAACTTCATTGGATCCATCAACTTCTTTTGAGCGTGACTTGCCCACAAAACTGAAATCCTCAGGCAACATGCAGGAGAACACATCTTTTCCTGTGACTGTCTTTCGGTTGGGTAGACGGGAGAATTCAGTTATCCCCACGCTGCTTAAGAGATCGACTGCTTCAGAACGTGTCAACTGAGTAAAATATTTGGTGAGGATATAGTTTCCGGAGATGCTGTCCTGAACACAGCCGATAACGCTCAGACCGTATCTTGGACTGATGAGCTGGGTCTGCACTTCCATAAGCACTTCTGCTTCTGCCCGTGCCTCTTCGGTCTGGGGGATGTGCAGGTTCATCTCGTCACCGTCAAAATCTGCGTTGTAGGGGTGACATACTGCGGGATTGAGCCTGAACGTTTTGTAAGGTAATATTTTGATGCGATGGCACATCATGGACATTCTGTGCAGGCTTGGCTGTCTGTTGAAAATGGAAATGTCGCCATCCATAAGGTGGCGCTCAATGGCATAACCTGGCTGGACTTCTTCTAAGAACTGTTCCTTAGTCTCTTCAGTAATCTTCTTTCTTTTGCCATCTGGCCTGACGATGTAGTTTGCTCCCGGATAGGTTTCTGCACCTTTCTGGACAAACTGTTTAAGATAAGCAATATTCCATGGATGGACTTTTTCAGGAATGGTCAGTTTCATGGCAATCTCCTGCGGGATGCCCACTTCATTGAGCCGGATCATAGGATCCGGACTGATGACGGTTCGTGCACTGAAGTTCGTCCTCTTTCCAGCGAGGTTATGTCTTATTCTTCCATCCTTGCTTTTTATCCTTTCCGTCAGGGTCTTCAGTGGCTGACCGGAACGGTGTCTTGCCGGAGGCACCTGCGCAATATTGTTGTCAAAATACGTGGTAATGTGGTACTGCAGCAGATCCCATAAATCCTCAATAATGATTTCAGGAGCACCTGCGTTGATGTTTTCGAAAAGGCGCTGGTTGATACGTACGATGTCACCCAATTTGTGGGTGAGATCATCCTCACTGCGCTCACCGGACTCTAAAGTGATGGACGGCCTCATGGTTACTGGGGGAATAGGCAAGACAGTCAGCACCATCCATTCAGGACGCGCATGCAGAGGATTCAACCCGAAGATTTCACAGTCTTCATCCGGTATTTTTTCCAGACGGGCCCTAATCTCAATGGGGGATATTCGTTTTTCTCCTTCAACAACCGTCGTTGGTTTTTCAAGCGTTATCTTATGCTGCTTGGCCTTGCAGTGAGGGCATTTGCTTGTGGTCTTCAAGGAAGCGATAATCTCCTTAATTTTCTGTCTGCGTGTATCAATCCCCTGCTCAAGCTCGATGGTTTCTAAAATCTTGAAATAATAAGTCATCTTGTTTTTAGGGATAAGGACTTTACCGCATTCATGACAGGTTGACTTGATGATGTTGAGGATAATATCTATAAATTTAATGTGGATGATGGGTCTGGCAAGTTCAATATAGCCAAAATGGCCTATGCATTCTTTTAGTTTGGCACCGCAGGTTCGGCACTTAAGTCCAGGATCAATGACGCCCAGTCTTGTATCCATAAGACCGCCATCGACAGGATAACCCTCCTTGTCATAGAGTTCCGGCGTTACAATCTTTGTGGTTGCCACTTTCTTGATGAGTTTAGGTGAAATAACGCTGAACTGGACAGATGCTACCTGTTTGTACACATATTTTTCATAATCAACTATCTCATCTTCCATACTTTTCCCTCTCAATATTTGTTTTTAAGCTTCAGGGTGGGGTAGATACACAACGATTTCAGCTCATCCATAAGGAGCTTGAAGGCGTAGCTCATCTCCACCTCATTAATGTCAACACTGTCCCCACAACTGGGGCAGTAACTGATGTTTTTGTATTCATCTTTGATTGCAATGCTGCCGCAGGTCTCACACACAGGCACAAAGGTCTTGTCTGAGTTGAACCGCTCTTTGAGGAGAAGCGCTGCACCATGCGCAACGAAAGTATCTTTTTCCATTTCACCAAGCCTCAAACCTCCTTCCTTGGCCCGTCCTTCTGTTGGCTGTCGGGTCAAGAGCTGGATGGGACCTCTTGCTCTGGAATGGATCTTGTTTGCAACCATGTGTTTAAGCTTGAGATAATACATGTTTCCCACAAAAATCCGTGCATGGAATTTTTCGCCGGTCTGGCCATTGTACATTGTCTCTGTACCATTTTCCCTAAAGCCTAAGGAGAGAAGCTCTTCGCGCAGGGCCTGCTCACCTTCACAATCGAAACTGGTACCGTTAATATACCTGCCTGCAAGAGAACCGACTTTGCCACCCACCATCTCGATTAAGTGGCTGACGGTCATTCTTGAAGGAATACCATGGGGTGAAAATATGATATCCGGGACGATGCCGCTTGCGCTGAAAGGCAAATCTGTAGGATTGACTATAAGCCCAATGACCCCTTTCTGCCCGTGGCGTGAGGTGAACTTGTCCCCAACTTCCGGGATGCGCTGTTCCCGAATCCTTACCTGTACAAGTTTGTTGCCTTCTTCGTTTTCAGTAAGCAACACGAAATCAATGACTCCCTGCTCTCCATGTTTCAGTGTGGTAGATGATTCTCTTCGTGTGCTTGATGCAAGATTGTATTCATCCATGCCACTTAAGAATCGCGGAGGAGAGGTCTTACCTATGACAACATCGCCTTCCTTAACCAGAGCCTCAGGATAGATGATACCATCTCCCTCAAGATATTTATAATCTTTTTCTGAGCGATAGCCTTTGACATCTTTGTCAGGCACGCAGATTTCATCGATGAGGCCGCCGGCATAACGCAGTTCTTCGGTAATCATGGGCCTGTAATAGATAGAGCGTGCAAGACCACGTTCAATCGACGCTTTATTGATAATGATGGAATCCTCCATATTGTATCCTTCATAACTCATGACTGCCACAACGACGTTCTGACCTGCCGGATGCTTTGCATAATTACTAATTTCATGAGTGATGCTCTGCACAATAGGCATCTGTGGATTTAAGAGAAGATTGACATCCATGTCCATCCTCACCAGATAGTTTGCAGCATAGAACCCAAGTGCCTGTTTCTGGTTTTTGGAACCTGCGTTCAACCTTGTGGACTGGTTGAAGTTGCCATAGGGCACAAGGGATGTAGTGATGCTGACCATGCTTAACGGCGATATTTCCAGATGAGTATGCTCTGAGGTGAGGTCTTCCTCAAAGAAAGCAACCAGGGCGTTATCTTCCTCTAAGGCGTCCAGATATTCAATGATCCCATGTTTGATGAGGTCATCCCAAGTAAGCTCATTGTTTTCAAGCTGTTTAATGTGGCCTGGTGTAAGGAGGGAAACGCCATCTTTCACAATAATAAGAGGACGCCTTACTCGACCTTTGGATGCTTCAATCTTGATTTCGTTGCTTTCCTGGACATAGGTAATATTAAGATTATTGGATACCATACCCTTTCTTCGTTCGCCTCTTACCTGATTGACAAAGGCAATGGGATCATCAACATTCCCTACAAATTTTCCGTTCATATAGACTTCGCTTGTCATCTGACCACCTTCAGACCAACACCTTTTAAGGATTTGAGGATTTCTTCCTCGTCAATTTCATGAGAGATGCTTGCCAAGAGAGAGAGGTTTTTCCTCAGACCAATGTTGGTTCCTTCTGGAGTTTCTATAGGACAAAGCCTGCCAAGATGGGTTGGATGCAGCGCCCTTGCTTCGAAATTTTCCTGAGATGAAGAGAGGGGACTGATGACTCTCTGCAAGTGAGAGAGGGTCTCTAGGAAATTTAAGCGTTGGATGCGCTGGGAAACCCCCTTTCTTCCGCCGACCCAGTTACCTGTGGCCATGGAACTGTAGATTCTCGAGGTGAGAAGCTTTTCCCTGATGACTACTTTAATGGATGGGAACTTGCCGCGCTTGACGATGCGCTGGAAGTTGTAGAGCAGATCTCCGATAAGCACCTTGATATTGACACGGAAAAGATCAGCAAGAAGGTCTCCGCTCAATTTAAGTCTCTTATTAGTATAATTGTCTTTGTCATCAAGCGCAAGCTCTCCGCGGGTTGCCCGGATGTATTTCTTAATCATCTTACAGAGATTGTACGCCTTAAAGAGGCGGTCTTCTCTCTTGGTACCTATATGCGGCAACAGATATTTGTCCACGATTTCGGTCATTCGTTCCACACGCAGTTCCTTGGACTGGGTGATGCCAATCTTTTTGGCGATATAGTCCAGTGCTTCATCCTCAGACTTGATGGAAACAAATTCAAAGAGATTGACAAGCATTTCGTCATAGTTCTGCTCAGTCGAGACAAACTTCATGATGTCTTCGTCTTTGGTCAGACCTAAAGCCTTGATAATGACCACCATAGGAATCCGTTTGACACGGGTGAAACTAAGATAAAATACACCATCTTTGAGCTTTTCTATGGAATGCGGAATCTTGAAGGAACCGCGTTCAGAAAACAGTTTGCCCACAAACTCGCTTGTGCCGGTTGCTGCCTGCTCCACCACAAAATTGTTGTTTGCCAAGTCTTCGATGTTCACCAGCACCTTCTCCGTGCCGTTGATGATGAAATAGCCGCCAGGATCATCTGGATCTTCCCCGCGCTTGATGAGTTCTTCTCTGGAGAGTCCGTGGAGATGGCACATACTTGATTTGAGCATGATAGGCATGTTGCCAATCTGAGTGGTAAAGGATTGTCGCTCGACGCCATCAATATGAGCACTGATATCCATGAAAATAGGCGCGGAGTAAGTTATCTTTCTTAAGCGCGCTTCTGCAGGATAAATGGTCCTCTTGGAACCATCTGCCTCGATGATTTCTGGTTTGGTTACCCAGATTTTATCAAAGCGGATTTTGAATTCGTCAATGTTGGTTGGGATAATAGTTGGCTCAACTTCTTTGTTTTCCTCAAGAACGTTGGCCAGCTCTTTTTCAAGAAAATAGTTGAAAGACTGGATGTCAGAATCGATGATAGATTGGGTCTCAAAATATTTTTTTAAGAGTACTTTGGAATAGGCTCGCATTAGTTCACCACCCTGTAGAACACCGATTTTCCTGCGGTTGGACTGTTACGGACAATCTTGATGACATCTCCCTCTTTGACTTCAAGATGAGCAATCCCTGCATCCTTTTTTGCAATCTTAGGAAGCTCCTTAGGTGTGATACGGTAATGTTCTAAAATTTTTGCCTTCTCTGTGTCACTAAGCACGCTGTGCTTGGGCACAAGGTAATGCTTTGCTAAGTCGACGTCTTTTGCCATATCGTTAATCACCATCTGTTTTGCCTGGAAAGTGGGCCGGACGAGATTCGAACTCGCGACCACTGCATGACTTTCAACTTGCGTTAAAAGTGCAGTGCTCTATTTGTCCTGCCGAAACCTTTAGTCTCGGCATCCAGGCTGAGCTACCGGCCCATAAAGGAGATGGACCGATGAAGCTCGGCCCATCCTAAACGCCCTGGCCGGGATTTTCACGCCTTTTCCGGCCTTTGAACCCGGGTCGAAGCCTCGACAGGGCTTCATGATGGGCCAGACTACACTACCAGGGCACATTTTTTTGAACGGACATTATTCTGTCTTCTTTAGTTAAAACCAGGTGTTTTTGTAGCAATACCCCTAAAGAAAGACAGTTGAGTCATGCAGGCCGTGAAATTCAACCCATTTATAAATGTTGTGATTTAGGGGTCATAAGGCTTAAATAGATGAGGGATTATAGAGGTAATATGCAGCGCCTCATTGCAGGGAACTGGAAGATGAACAAGGAGATGCGGCAGTGCAAAGAATATGCCGAATCCTTCAATGCTTATTTTAAGGAGACAATGGTAGAAGTGCTGGTGTGTCCACCACTCCCCTTTGTCTATTATCTGGCAAGGCATTTGCACCCTCTGGTGAAACTTGGGGCTCAGGACGTTGCTGCTTTTGAGCCAGGACCATACACCGGTGAGATTTCTGCGACCATGGCACGGTCTGTTGGCTGCCTCTATTCTATTGTAGGGCATTCTGAACGCAGGAAATATTTTGGAGAGGACGATAAACTCATTAATATCAAAGCAAGGCTTGCCCGGCAGCATGCCATCACCCCCATCATCTGCGTTGGTGAAACATCCGCCCAGAGAAAGGCAGGCAAGGCAAAAGCCATAGTGAAAAAACAGGTACTTTCCTGCACGAACAAACTTGCTGCCCCCTCGTTTGTCATTGCCTACGAGCCCCTATGGGCCATAGGCACAGGGAAGAATGCAGCACCTGAACAGGCAGAAGACATGCATGCGTTCATCCGGCAGCTTTTGACAAAAAAATATAAAGGCAAAGGAAAGGATGTCCGTATCATCTACGGCGGCTCTGTGACGCCGGAGAATTGTGTGCCGCTAATCCGCCAGAAGAACGTGAACGGCTTTTTGGTGGGCGGAGTCAGCCTCGACGCCAAGAGGTTCTGTGAGATTATTGCAAAGTGTGGTATGTAATTTACTCGGCAAATTCCAACAAAGAGAAGTACCTAAGTCTGATGTTGTGTCGCCTTCACTGCAACAGGTTCAGCAGATGCTGGGGGTAGCAATACCTGAATCTTCTTAAAAAGAGCATT
Source organism: Candidatus Woesearchaeota archaeon (assembly GCA_016219795.1). GTDB lineage: Archaea > Nanobdellota > Nanobdellia > Woesearchaeales > JACRKL01 > JACRKK01. Next base: position 11,444 of record JACRKK010000054.1, read on the forward strand.
AAGTGTATCAGTAGTCCTTGTCTGACTACTAGCAATACTGAACAGATTACGTGTAACTGCATCTCTGTCCCTTTTTTCTGCTTCTACTTCCGCTCGCAATGCATCATAATGCGATTGGACATTGCCCAAAACAAATTTTTTAAAAACGTCATATCCTGTAAAATCTTTGTAGTCAGATTTTTCTCCCGTTAAACTCTCTGGCGTCGAAGTGTAGGATAGAAGAGTTCTTGCTCCCGCAGTTAAGTGAAGGTGTGCCGAGCCATACGGGACAAAACCGCCTTCCAGCACTTTATCTTCCATTGCTTGAATTTCCAAACGAAGCCTTCCTAGCTGCGGTTCTTTTGCTGAAGCTGCTTCATATTTTATTTTTGCTTCTTCTGCTTTGGACCATGCTTCTTTTCGGAGAAAAGGATGGAATCTTGATAATTGGTTATACGCCGCAAGTGCGTTATTATATTCTTCGTGAGGATCATCCACTTTTTTTAATCTTGCCGAAAGTGCTGCAAGTTCTTCGGTCTTTTGCACATTTGCTTGATATTGGCTTTCAGTTATCTGCTCCAGAAGTCCTGCGCTTTGAGCAAAGGCTACTGCTTTGTCATAGGTGTTTAGGAACGATCCTAGTTCCTTGGGTTTGTAAGTTGCACCTGAACTGTGCACGTACCCTAGAAGAGCAACAAGCCTATCTGGCGTCATGTTGTAAGGCTGTTTACCATTGCTGCTTGGACCACCTGATGTAGGTACTGTCATCCAAAAACCAATGGCTATGTTTTATTTAAATGTTTCTCTTCACCACTGGAGAATGGAATTTATAGGCAAGGATACTAATTTTCGTAGGTTGGTATCCTTGCCAATATACTGCGGACTTTAACAAATATAATATACGAAAATTGGAAGTGTTAGTAACTGACTGATAGAAAGATTTTTATTCTTTGAGATATTTGGTGTGTGTATGGCACCAAAACTCATCTGCACAAGCTGCAACAGCAGCAATATCGTTATGAACGGACTTACTTCTGCCAAGAAGC
>JACRKK010000057.1 GCA_016219795.1 Candidatus Woesearchaeota archaeon
ACTCAGACAAAGACTTGGAAGATTGGTGAGAAAAACATGTTCATTCTCCAAATCTCTTGAAAACCATAACAAAGTTATTGGGCTATTTCTTCAAGAAAGAAATATGGAGCGTTTATCAGTCAAATGATAACACTTCCAAATTTTCCACAGAAAGAGCTACTTCTTGCACAGGAGGTGGAGGTCTAGTACTAAAAGCAAGACCAAGACTATACGCTGGGGGGTCTGACATCTTTTTGGGAAGTAGTTTCCCAAAGTTTATATACTTTACTGCTCTTTCATTTGGCAGTATGTACGACCACCAAAACATTAGTGTCTTGTCCAATGGCTGCGTCATCTGCAGAGGTACTATCATGCAGAGCAATGACTTGGTTTATTACTGCAGGCGGTGCAATATGTGGATTGCAGATCCAGATTGCCTTAAAACAACTTTTCCAAATCAATCCCGTAAATCTCAGTCAGGGCATCTTCCTGACGCAAGGTTTGGCTGATATAGCAGGAATAAATAGTTTCAGGAAAAAACTGCTCTAACTGCTCTTGGAAATGGTGCACTTCCTCAAAATTCCTGAATAAGGCAGTGCAGAATAGGCTGGTGCTATCGGAAAGCTTCTGTAAAGTGTTGACCCTAGGATGTTGCGCAAGAAATCCTACGATTATGGGAAACTGTTCACGTTTTATCTGAAGGGTATAGGCGATATGGAATGGGTAGCCGGCCATGGCAAAATCAATGAGGGAGGTATATTTTGCTATAGCTTTTTTTTCCAGAGACCTCATTCTCCCAAGCACACTTCCTATGGGGATACCTGCTTTCGTTGAGATGCCGGCCAACGGAACGCGTGCGTTCCTGCGTAGATACGCCAATATTTTCCTGTTGCGTTTGTTCAGTTCCATGTCCTCCACAGGAAGGAAAGCCTCTTAAAATACCTATCCCTCCAAAAACCGGAAGCCTTTTGGCAAGTCCAAACTGATTTCCAACATTTTGGGATTTTTCCGACATTAAACATAGGAAACCGGAAGATTTCCTATTTTTCCAAAACGCCTATTATATAAGAACTCCCTAGCTATTCCTGTCCGTACAGCACTTTCTTCTTGCCGGAATACAGGCCCATATCACTCATTTGCTGGTACTGGTCCCTAGCAAGGGTCAGGTAAGAAATGACAAAATGATATTTTTCAAAGAGCTCTGCAACGATAAGCTTGACTGCATTGGTGTCGACATTTTCTCCAATTATTAACACATTTGCCCGATTTTCTGTATCCTTACCATGGAGCACAATGGTTTCTATATGGGGTACTTTTTTTACCTGTTCCACAAACAGTTCTAGAACCTTAACTGATTGCTTAATGAAACTGCCCAGAAATTCGGTCTTTTCGTTTTCAGCTAATTGGTACACTTTAAACTTACTAATCTTAATTTCTTTGAGAATCTCAAGGCGGACAAGTTGGGCCAATATGCGGTGGGTAGTGGCCATGCTTACTCCTGCCTTTTCTGCAATCTCTTTAAGATAGAGTTGCTTGCCACTTTGCTGGAAAAAGGTCCGGAGAACACCAATCAGTTTGCGGTCAAAGAGTTCTTCAAGGAGTTTTGTTTCTTCCATAGAAACAGCCAAGACAAAGCCTATATTTAAATGTTTTCATTTTTGAAATCAATAACTAAACATGAGATGTAATTCCAAAAAAAAGAATTAATTTTATTTTTGAGAATATGTATCTAAAACTGTAGAAATAGAGGTTATTATTAGTCCTATTTTTATCCCTTCTGAAACCCCAAAAAACAAAGGGGAAACAGCCTTTAAACGGGTTGTTATAATATTTATTCTAAAATGGTTATAACCTACTAATTCTATGTTTAAACAGCTTAAAACTATAATCTAACTTATCTTACTCTCTCACATAAATAGGAAGCTTTATATATAAGTTATCCTATTAAAAGCAACAGTCCTAAAACATTAGGATTTGAGGGAAAGGGGGCTTATAACGCTCATTTTTTGGTTTTTTGCGGGTGGAACGGGCCCTGCAATCTATAAACCAACAAACAAAAAAAAGATGAAGAAGGGGGTAGGTGCACTATGGATTTTTTGGTGGAAAATGCGTTGAAAACATCCGGCAACTCGCTGGAAAATATGGAAATAAAACAGGCAACAATCAAAGTCATTGGTGCTGGTGGCGCTGGCAACAATATGGTTAACTGGCTTTACAAAAAAGGGATCCAGGGTGCCGAAATTATAGCGACAAACACTGACCTTCAGCATCTTACTATTATAGAAGCTGACAAAAAATTCTTGATGGGTAAGGATGTCACCAGGGGGCTTGGATGCGGTGGTTTCCCTGAGCGAGGAGCAGAAGCAGCTCAGGAGAGTCTCAATATGATTAAAGATTCTTTGCATGGCAGCGATATGGTTTTTGTCTGCGCAGGTATGGGTGGGGGAACAGGAACAGGTTCTGCACCGGTCATAGCCAAAATTGCAAAAGACACAGGATCCATTGTTATTGGTACAGTCACCATGCCCTTTAAGATTGAACGGGCAAGGGTGGATAAGGCAGAAATGGGACTACGCCAATTAAGGGAATTTGCCGACACAGTCATTGTTATTGATAACAACCGCCTAGTACAGATCGCAGGCAATCTGCCCATCCAGCAGGCCTTTGCCGTTGCCAATGAATTGGTGGCAACGATGATTAAAGGCATTGTGGAAACCATTGCGATTCCATCACTGGTCAACTTGGATTATGCAGACGTCAAGACCATCATGACCAATGGAGGCGTAGCTGCCATTGGCGTTGGGTGTTCGGACACCAATAACCGGGTTGATGAGGCAGTCAAAGGGGCCTTAAGCAATCCGCTTCTTGATGTCAACTACAACGGCGCAACAGGAGCCTTAATCCATGTTTGTGGCGGTCCGGATATGACCCTTGAAGAGATTAATCGGGTTGGTGAACTGGTCACTGCCTCTATGGATGAGGATGCCAACTGCATATGGGGCGCAAGGGTAACTGATGATATGAAAGGCAGGATAACGGTTATGACCATCATCACGGGTGTAACATCCCCTTGGATTATGGGCAAAAATTCGCATGCACACAGAACCACTCAGGGAAAAGAGGAAATGTTAGAGCGGATACAGCTCGAAGACGAGCTGGGGATTGAAGTGGTCAGGTAAAGACTCCTACTCACCTTACCATAGGTGTTTTTCTGGCCCTCATTCCTTCCCACCCCCCATAACCGAATGAGGGCACAAGGGTTCTTCACCGCTTGCGGTGAAGAATTCCCTTTTTTTCTTATTGTTAAACACAGGTTCTTATGTTCTTCTAACTGAGTAGTTTGTCTTACCACCAACACCACTATTGGCGGCAGACGGATTTGCTTTGGCAAATCCTACCAGCCCACCCCGAGGGGAGCATCCCCCGGCTGGTCTGCGCCAGTGGTGTTGGTGATATGGCAGTTCAGAACGATACATTTATCTGACAGGAGCATGCGCATTGAGATAGGTGGCTATGCGCTTTATATTTTCAGGATCAAGTTTGGTGCCTTTTTTATAACCTCGTGCGTTCATCAAATACCTTTGTGTAGCATCCTCGGTATGCTCTGCTTTCAACCTATGGCTTACTTCATGTGCTATGACCTCGCCTTCTCTAAACTCTGCAAGAAAACTATCAGGTGTGACAATGACATAGGGTTTGCCTAAATCAAAAACTTGTCCAGAAGGCTGAGTTTTTGTGGTGACAGTAAGTCCTCCAACATCAGATGAGTTACTATTGACTAGTGTTTGCCCTGTAAAGCCAAGCACCACATCTGCGTGTGGAAATGGGAATTGTCTTTTCATTTCATAGAGTGTCTGGTGTCCGCTTAATTCTTCGGTGTAGCTTCCAGGGTGGTAGGGTCCTTTGTGAAAATCCCATCTTTTTATTTCTTTGAGAGAGAGCGTAAGTGTTCTTCCAAGTTCACGGGTAAGATCTTCAGGAAGTGTTAGTAACTGACTGATAGAAAGATTTTTATTCTTTGAGATATTTGGTGTGTGTATGGCACCAAAACTCATCTGCACAAGCTGCAACAGCAGCAATATCGTTATGAACGGACTTACTTCTGCCAAGAAGCAGAA
>JACRKK010000055.1 GCA_016219795.1 Candidatus Woesearchaeota archaeon
GGAAAGTGAGTGCGCCGGCTACGCCACGCATTCATTTTCTTTATTTTTCATGTAGAAATAAGTTTCGGCTCGCCCTAACCGTGAAATTCAACTGCGGGCTGAAGCCCGCCAAGGTTTCTTTCACAGGCGAGCCCTAAACTTCTAGAGGTAACTCCTGCCACAGCCGGGATTTTGCTGAAAGCACTTTCCCTGTCCTGTGAACAGATAGGTCGGGAAAAATTCTATAGTGTGCGCGATGACCTTATCCCTTCCTTTTTTACCTATGCTACCTGGCAGAGTCTAGTACTCTCCCCAGAGCACGCTGCACTCCATCCGCTGTATGTTGTCTTAACTGCTGATGAGCGGGAAAAGCTTGCGCAAGATGATTTGGGGCTCACTCAAGCGAAGATTCTCAAGAAAACCGGCCTTTCAGAGAAGGCACTTTCCAAGCGTTTTGAGGATCATGTAACTGCCTTCAGCGAGGTAAACTCACGGGGGAGAAACCCCAAATACAAGATAACCCTGGCAAATATGAATCATCTCATCCCTGATGCATATAGTGAGGTAGTCAGGCTCTATGCTCCTAAGACAAAATAACCGTTCTATTTTGGTTCCTGCTGGCTGGGCGCACAAGCATCATCTTTCCTCGGCTAACTTCTTTTCAATCTCTTTTTTAAGACAGTTGATATGAAGCTCAAACTTCAGATTCAGTTTCTTCCAATCCTCATACTTCAGCAGCTGGCCTCTGTAATTAATAGCATTTCTTTTAAGACGTATCGTTTCCAGAAATTCCCAATCCATTGCTAATTCAGGATGCTTGAAACAAAGATGGGCAATTTTACACTGATGGTTATCCGCATCTATGCCTTCAAACAGAAGGTATGCTTCAATTAATCCCCGTAACGATTCATAATAATCCCTAAACACAAATGTCCAGTCCGTGCTATCCTTAGGAATATCTTTTGATTTTTTGTTGATAAATGTGAGACCCATTTCTGCAACCTGTTTAATGGATTTAATAAGTTCAACGTCTTTCAATTTTTCTTTGATGTTTCCCGTACTTGTGCAAAGCTCATAGGTTTTTTCCAGGTTATCTATTATCATCTTCATTTAAGCAACCTCTGCAATATCCTGAATCTGGCCTTTCACAATATACCCATTGATAATGTTTTTAATAAGCCCAGTTCTAGTCTGCCCTATCTCCTTTTTATCTGCAAACTGGTGCAGTTCTATATGCTTTCTTAGTTTAGATTCATAAATGTTCTTGTCAAAATCTGAAAGATTTCCGAGAACAAAAATGTCAATATCTGAATCTTTGTACCAATCTCCTTTGGCAATGCTGCCAAACAGGATGACTGTTTTTGCATGATGCAAAGAGAGCAATTTAGGGATTAAACCACAACGGTGAAGCTGCTCTAACGCGTACAGCCTTTTTTGGGAATAGTAAACCGGATTATTGCTCCCCACCGTAATATAAGGGAATCTTTTTTTTTCTTTTACTTTTTTAAGCAGGCCTTTTGTTATATACTTTTTTAGCCATTTATTGGCAACTGCACGAGTAACTTCTGCTTCGCGAACTATTTCTTCAAAATGCCACTCCTTTAGCGGGCTGTTTTCCAAAATTAACTGGAGGATGTTTTCTTCCTTACTTGCGCTTGCCATTATTAGTATGACTAAGGCATACTATTTAAATGTTTTGGTTCTGGCCATAAAAATATCACTATTAAGTAACGAAAACTTTATATACCTGCCCTTTCTTCTGTAGTAATTATGAACAAATCAAGCTATATTCCAGCAGTGCTTTTGGGATTTGCACTAGCAGCAGGAGCAGTCCCTGCAAGCTACGGTGCAGAGAAAGTACAACCTACGCCTCTTGGTCTCGAGGAGAAAGCAAAAGAAGTGCATCCGTATGCTGTGAAGGCACAGGAGTTATGGAAGCTTGTTTCTGATAAAACGCACTTACCTGGTGCAACTTATGCAAAAAGTGCTAAAGGTGGAATCCCCCTACATGAAGGAACAACCGCTGTTATACAACGGGATGGTAAAATTTATACAATATATGCCCTTAAGCAAGTAGCTGATGCTACTAAACGCTCTCTTACAATATATGAACGACCTAAAGGATCAAGAGGTTTTGAACCTGTTTCCAGTGTAGGTGATTATAATTTAGATGGAATTGTAGATGGGGGAGTTGTTACTGCAGCTAGGTGACCTATAACACAATTAACTCAATTTGGAAGGGAAAATAAGATTGGCTATGCTGGAGACTCTCTGGTTTACAATCCCAACGCAGAGGCTATCACCCAGCAATTTTATCAGCAGATAGTTGACACACTTTTACAAGCATTCCATCATGCAAAGTCTGGGAAGAATAAATCTCAGTAATTTCTCTATCTCGGCTCCTGCTGGCTTAAGCAGTGCAGCGTCCCCATGCCGTAGACCAATGCAGTACTATTGATGCCTACTACTTTTCGCTTGGGGAAGCATTCCTGCAGAATTTTAAGTGCTTTGCTATCGTTTTTTGAGCCAAACACCGGTACGACCACTGCTTTGTTTCCAATATAGAAATTAGTGTAACTTGCCGGAAGCCTGCCCTCATCATCTCCTATATGGCCTGGCATCGGCAATTTGATGATCTGCAGCGGTTTGCCATCTTCTGCCTTCATCTTCTGCAGCAGCTCATAGTTTTCTTTAAGTACCTTAAAGTTTTCATCATCCATACTTTCCTCAAACGCACAGATAACCGTATGCTGGTTGACAAACCGTGCGATATCATCTACATGACCGTCTGTGTCATCTCCGGCAATGCCGTCTTTGATCCAAAGCACATTCTTGACGCCAAGATACTGGCAGAGATACTGCTCAATCTGGCGCTTGGTGAGGTGCGGATTCCGATTTCTGTTGAGGAGGCACTGCTCTGTGGTCAGCACAGTACCTGTGCCATTGACCTCTATAGAGCCGCCTTCCAGTACAATCCGAGGCTCAAACATCTGTAATTTGAGATGCTGGTTCATCGGGAAAGGTATGATGTTGTCCTGTTTCAGGTCATCATATTTGTTACCCCATGCGTTAAACGTCCATTTGACCATGGCTTTTTCATTGTTTTTTCCGACAACAAACGTCGGCCCGTAATCACGGATCCACGCATCCACGGTTGGAATGCGGAAAAAGATAATCTGGGTAATATCAATCACTTGTTTTCTGCAGAGTTCCATGACTCGTTTCTGCACCTCAAGGTTGTTGACCAAGAGCTTAATCTTCTGGCCGGTGTGCAGTTCCTTTATGAATTGCAGATATGCCGATTCTGCATCTGCAAGCATGCTAGGCCATGTCTCCTCATTATGTGGCCAGGCAAGCCAAACTGCCTCCTGCTCTTCCCATTCTGCAGGCATGCGAAAGCCAAGTTCTTGGGGTGTTTGTATCATTGTGTTAATCCTCCATATTCCCCTGGCCTTCTGTTGTAGATAAACCGCCACCCTTCACCAGATTCATGGCATAAATCCATATTAATCTTAGCAACCAGAACTTCTTCCTTGGTTGCAGAAGCCCTTGCAACAACCTGGCCAAACGGATCTGCAATGAAAGATCCTCCCCAGAACACCATCTTGCCTTCTTTTCCCACTCTATTAACTGCGACAGTAAAAACTGCGTTCATCGATGCATGGCTGCGCATGGCATCCTCCCAACGCTGGGCAGAGAACGGCTCTTCCTTTTTTATTTGAGGTGTCCATCCGATGGCTGTAGGGTAGAAGATGATTTTGGCATTGGCAAGAGCATGTACCCGTGCAGCCTCAGGAAACCACTGGTCATAGCAGATGAGGGGTGCGATGACTGTTTTTTCGGTCTGCACCTGAACAAATCCTAAATTACCGGGTGTAAAATAATATTGCTCCCAGAAACTGGGGTCATGGGGGATATGGATTTTTCTGTATTTGGCAATCTGCCTCCCTGTTTTGTCAAAGATTAGGCAGGTGTTATAGAACCTGCCATCTTCTCCTCGCTCAAAAAGTGAGCCGCCAACCAGTGTTACGCTGTTTGCCCGGGCCTGTTATGTTAACCATCTGCTGGTCTTTCCCGGGAGGTACTCTGAATGCGAAATTGGCACTTTGCTTTCCGTCTGGCAGAAATAGGGCGTTGCAAATAATTCCTGGAGGCAGACAATCTCTGCCTTCTTTGCTTTTGCTGTCCTGATAAATGCAGCTGTTTTTTTGAGATTGGCTGCAATATCTGTAGATGCTGCGGTTTGGATAAGTGCTATGCGAAGAGTGGTGTCAGATGCGTCAGGCATGCACATCTGCAGGAAGCAGCAGCCTTAAAAATGTTTTGAAATATTTATAAAGGCAGATGCGTTATCCTAAGAAATATGACACCTGAAGATCCCTTAGCAGGACGTACCTTTGCTGCACTCGAGCGGCTTGAAAGCCATCCCGGTCTGGAAATGCGTGTTGTTGATGGAGTTCAAATGCCTTTCTATCAAGGCAGGCGCGTTATTGAGCGAGGTAGCCCCATTGCAGGTGGAGTTTCCCTTGGTGCTACAGAGAGGGAAGCCATTGTCGTTGACTGGGAAAAAGCACCAACCCTTGAACAACTTTATCGTTCGGTGGTAGATACTTACTCATGGTACTTTACATCCCCTACAGAAATCCCTCTTGCCTTGCAGGCAACGTATGACATTATCCTTAATTGGTTTAATCCAGGAGATAGAACACCTGAAGACGGGAGAACAGCACTTTCGTTTATCTTAAGGAAGCTGGATGCAAAGAGGGATGGAAAGGTAAATCTTGAGCATTTTCTGGTGTATCATGCAGGAGATTGCCGCCATCAATCGCTTGCAGCGGGTGCAATCGTTGAGCGTCTGATTGCAGAACATTATCTTGAGGGGACGGTAACTATAGAACGCAATAGTCTCAACAGCCAGGGCCATGCCTGGACAACACACACTCCTCCATTTGGGCGTGCTACAGTCATAGATACCGTTCTCAGATACCTTGGCCCCCCACAAAGACCAGACGTTCCGTGGTTATATCTACATCAGTCAGATATGCGTCATCCCTAAAAGCAATAGGTTTAAAAATGCATTCTTCTCACCCCCAAGTATGCTCTACAACCTTGAACTGGATCGGCTTATTGCACGGATTAAGGAAACACAATGCAAAACCATCCTCTTACAGTTACCGGACGGTCTGAAACCCGAGGCAAAAACCATTGTTGACACCATTCGCAAGCAGACAGGAGCAGAAGCACTCATCTGGCTTGGCAGCTGCTATGGCGCATGTGATGTGCCGCAGGGCTTGAGTTCTGTGGGTATTGACCTCTTTGTTGCCTGGGGGCATAATGTCTTTCGACGAAAGGAGGGTTGGGAATGACTGACGTCATGTTTATTGAGGCACGGTATGAAAAAGAAGTGAGACTGAATACAGAAACCCTCAACCGCTGCAAAAAGCATAAAGTAATTGCGCTTTACGCATCCGTCCAGTTCATCAGCAGGCTTCCCTCAGTTATCAAACAGCTGGAAGAAGAAGGCATCCTTATCATCACCTCAAAACCGGACAGGACTGACGCCCAGTTTCAGATTCTGGGCTGTGATTCTTCCTGGGATGCATTGCGCCTTTCAGGCGTGCCAGACGCATTTCTTTATATAGGGGATGGTTTGTTCCATCCCCGGGCCCTGGTTCTTGCCCAGAAAGAGAATGTAGTGTTTAAGGAAATCATCCAGTATGATCCTATGACCGATTCCATGAGGATTCTTAGAGCAGAGGACTGCAAAAAGATATTCAAGAAATACAAGGCGAATCTCATGAAATATCTGCATGCTTCTGTTATCGGTGTGATTATTTCCCTTAAACCTGGCCAGCAGCAGTGGAAAATCAGCAAAACCCTGCACGACAGATTCACAGAAAAACAGTTCTATTTTTTCCTGGAGAGCACCATAGACTACAAACGCTTGGAAGACTTCCCTTTTGTGCAGATCTGGATAAACACAGCCTGCACCCGGATGGGTTATGATGACGCAGCAGAGCTTCCTATGCCCATGATTAATGTCATGGATGCGTTTCGGGCAGAGCAATTGCTCTCTAAGAAATCAGTGATGACATCTATTTAACTCTTAATGCTTCTATTGCAAATACAGTGGTGATGAATGAACTGCCAAAGTAGCCGGCCTTGCTTCCATAATGGTAAATTGCATCTGGGGGAAAAGATCCGTCTATTCTTACCATAGACATTAGTTTCCTGCGCTCCTCACCATTTTCTAGACCCACTACTTTAGCAGTAGTGACTCTCATGGCTAAATCAAGAGGATACTCTGTTTGTCCAATCCTCCTACTCAATTCTTTCTTGAGGCCATCTTCAAAGAGAGATTTCATTTCTGGGAACTTCATAAGTCTTCCAAGAGCGTAAAGAAACATATCTGGAGACTGATAATACCTTGAGCCATTCTCATAGTCTCCTTTCCTCAGGGCATCGGATACATAAACCAACGATGGAAAAGCCTCTCCTACTCTCTTATCTAGGTTCAGAAGATATAGCACATTTGCAAGGGCAACATGATCCCTCCAGTTAACTCTTCCGTATTTCTCTGGATCAAAATAAACCTTGATAACCCCATCCCCATCTATATTTCCAACTACCAAATCAATGCTTTTGTGGAGCGCAGCTTCTCCTATTTTCTGCATCTCAAAAAGAGTGGACACTGCCCACGCAGTCGTATCCGTATCTTGCGGAAGCAAATTCTCATCTGCATAAAAGCTGAACAAACCATCTCTCATTTTTCTAAGGCATGCTTCAACCACTGCTTGGGTTGCCAAACTCTCCGGTGTATGCTTTAGGGCATGTTCGAGAATTAAAAACGAAGACCCAATCTCAGGATGAGCAATTCTAGCAGTATCCATTGTTCTTGTATCGCTCAAATAACAGGGATAAATACCATTAAGATGGGCTTTTTCCAAAAAGTTATAACTTGCTGTTAAATCCATTTAAGTAAAAAGAAAATATAGCCTGTGTTATAAAGATTACTTAATCATACCGCTCAAAATGGATGCGCTGGCTGGTCACTCCCTTTGCTGCCAGAAGCTTTCCCACATCTTCAATCATTGCCCAAAGGCCACAGAGATAGAAATGCCCGCTAAAGCCAGGTGGCAAATATTTTTTTACTAAATCCTGCACCCTCCCTTTTGGAATGTAGTTTTTGTCTATAGGGGAATCAACAGCATGAAAATAGTGGAAGTTGCTGTACTGTTCTGCCAAAGCGGAAAACTCCTCCTGATACAGAATCTCCTGTTCATTCTTAAATCCAGAGAAGAGAAAAACGGATTTGGAAAATCCGTTTTTCAAAAGGTCAGGAATTATACTCTTGAACGGTGCAATGCCTGCGCCGGTGCTGATAAAACACAAATCCCCAACCTTATGCGCTTCCTGCACGCCAAACGCACCCATCGGGCCAAGTGCTGGCATGCTTTCTCCCTCTTGGAGTGCAAACAGCATCGTTGTGCCAATGCCCCCCTCCACTTTCTTGATGCAGAGATCAATCTGTCCGTTGGCGGGCGGAGCGGACGCTATCGAATAAGGCCGTCGCAAGGAGGTGCCATCTTCCTTTTTGATGATGAAGCTGACAAACTGGCCGGCATAGAATACAAACTCCTGCGGTACAGAGACGGTGAAATGGCCCGTGGATATGGATAATCTTCTGAATGATATGAGTTGTGCATCAAAACTGTGGACCTTTTGTCGTGTGAGCATTTTCATCTGAAAATCCTTTGATTTTTTAAAGATTGTGGCAAAGATTTATATAATTGCGTTTTTAGGAGCATAATATGCAGAAAAAACCCCTATTATTTATTACTCTTTTTCTTGTTGTTGCATCCCTGGTTTTTGCTGCTGGTGGCGGTGGTGGTGGCAGTTCCGGGGGGGGCAGCTTGGGTGGTGGTTCAGGCCCCATATTCACCCGACCCATATGCGATGATAAGGGAAGCATTTCTTTCGCAAAAACCCCAGTTACCAATAAGACGGTGACTGCGGTTTCTCCATCAAGCATACCTTTGGCTGTGCCTGGATCCTGGAGGAATCGAGACTTTGTTTCTGAAGAAGAGATATTTAACGAAACCGGCAGCTATAAGATAACGGTTGATGAAAAAAATGTTGCGTTTACTTGTCCAGGCTTAAAATTCAGTTGCAAGAATGTAGCACTTGCTCTTACCGAATGCACATTGGATAACAATTTCCTTACTGCTACATTTAGTGTGGAAGGCGTTTCGTATGATGAGCTGGCCTATACCTTTCGGCAAAGTCAAGGCGGGCCCAAAAAATATGCGAAAGGCAACCCAGGTTTTGGCCAGCAATTGCAGATTGTGCAGATAAGAAAAAATACTTTCTATCTTCACTTGTCTGATGCAGAGAACATAACAGAACTGCAATTATCTCATCCCCTCTGTGTTGGTGCTTACTACCGCTACGCAAAGATGGATTGTGTTACCAAAGGGGAAAAAAACCAACCACCTAAAACCGGCCAGACATTAAAATGCGGGGGGTACATGGAGATTGAAGACCGCGTAAAGTGTAGACTTAGCCTGCGCGAAGAGCAGAGAGACGAATGGGAAAACTTCTTTCCAGAAGAATGCAAGGCAAAGGAAGGAAAAGCCCAAGAATCCTGCCTTACTTTCTACAAAAATGTGCAGCAATGCTGGAAATTCCCCAATGGAAGGGAAAGAATTGACTGTGTCAAACAGCAGCTTTCGCTTGGTGATATAGAAACTCAAAAAATAGAGTGCGGTCTTTCATCCAACACTGAAACCGTTGCATCGTGCCAAAATGTACTGCGGGAAAAGGTTTATGCCCTTGTAAAGTTTCGACTCTACAATCTCGAAGAGAATGCCGAAGAGCTTATGGAAGATGGCAGACTTACTCCTGATCAGGTTGCTGCCTTTGTGGTGATTATGGAACAAAAAAAACTTGCTTTCAACAGTGCACAATCAAACGATGAAAGAAAACAGATTCTTCTGGATGCCCGCAAAGCATGGCAGCATCTTATGGAACAGGTGAAACCATGAATAAAACCCTTGTTCTTCTCCTTTTGCTTATGGTGTCTGCAGGGTTAATTACTGGCTGTGAAAAAAAAGAACCCCCCCTCATTCCACTGCCTTATGACAAGGTTGCTGTAGAGAACCAAAACCAATCTGCTCTAGAAAACACCCCTGTTTTATCAATAGGTGATGGCATTGAAGATGCGCTTAAGGAACTTGATGCCGTGGATTCCTAAGAACATTTAAAAAGGACATTTTCTTAACACCCATTATGCCAACATACACGGATTATTTGGGGTTCAACACAAAAAGCAAGCAGGAATTCATCAACATTACAAACCAGGTAGAGGCAGCAGTGGAAAAATCAGGCATCAAAGACGGGCTTGTACTTATCAATCCCATGCACATCACCTCAGCAGTCTATGTCAATGATGCAGAATCTGGCC
>JACRKK010000059.1 GCA_016219795.1 Candidatus Woesearchaeota archaeon
CGTAGGTACGAAACAACGAAAGAATGTCTCTTCGGGTGATGATGAATGCTGCGGTTGCAAACACCCAGACCAGACATATTTTGGTAATGCCGTCTAAGAGAAGCTCGTTCATGCTAGTACCTCTAAAAGGATGATGAGCAGAGAGAGGAAAAAGGCAATCAGAAGAAAACTAGGAAGACGGAAGAGTCTGAGTTTGGCAAAATACGATTCAAAGATACCGATAAATATTGCAAGGGCAACGCTTTTGAGGAAAAACAAGGCGACTGCAATGAGTACTCCGCTTACCGTGAGCTGTAACAAGATGCCACCGGGCATGAAGATGTTGATGAGGATGGCCATCAGTAGCAGCTGCTTTATTGCTGCAGAAAGCTCGTACATTGCCAGGGTCCTGCCTGACTGTTCAAGGAGCATCGCTTCGTGGATCATGGTTAATTCTAAGTGGGTTTCAGGGTTGTCAACGGGGATGCGGGCAGTCTCAGTAATTAGGACGATGAACAAGGAGATTGCCATGAGCAGAAGAGAAGGATTGAGTTGTGTGAGGGGTGTCTGGGAAACCATGGCAAAGATCTCAAAAAAGTTCATGCTGTGAAAGACAAAAGCAAGAGCAGCAAATACAATAATGGCAACAGGCTCAATAATGGAGGAGATGCTCATCTCTCTGGAACTGCCCATCCCCCCAAAGGTGCTGCCTGCATCAAGGCCACCCAGTGCCATAAAGAATTTTGCAAGAGCAAGAAGGTAGAGGAACAGGATAATATTGCCAAAACCTCCAAACGCTGCGGGCACAGCAACTAAGGGGACAAAGAGTGTAGCAGTGAGCATACAAGCAAGATTAAGAGAGGGCGCAAACCGCATAATCCATGAGGAGGTTGAAGAGTAAACGACTTCCTTTTTGAGGAGTTTGCAAAGGGTATAGTAGGGTTGGAGTAATGGAGGGCCTCTCCTCCGCTGGATCCTTGCTTTCACTTTTTTTATAAGAGAGAGGTAGAGAGGAGCTGCTAGTATCACTAATGTTATGTTAAGGACTGCATAGATGCCAAAAGAAATCATACCGCTACCCCCACAATCACCAGCAGGATAACGATAGTCAGGAAACCAAAGAGGATATCCCTATCCAGTTCCACTTCATTTTGCAGGTTGTATAAGACTGAGGAAATGCTTTGTATGACACGGACAATGGGCATATAGAGGTATTTCTCAAAAAATTTTAGGAGGGTAATCTCCGCATAGCCTTCTTTGAAAACAGCCCCAAACTCATCATGAAATGTGCGCTGGTTTGTTTTTTTCGTGCGATAGATGGAGCTGAAAATGGTGATGATTGGCTCCGAAAATCCAGAAGCAGTATATTCCATGGTTGCGTTCTGTGAGGAGATGCCACAACCCCATGTTTCACTGATTCTTACGTTCTTGGGGTTCAAAAAGCGTACTGCCAAGAAAAGAGCGATTACCAAGACCCCCAGGATAATCGAGAACCCAAGCAAATCAGGTAAAACTATTGCAACACCTGTTTTTTGCGCAACAATACCAAAAATCTGGAAAGAGAAAACCCCAAGGACTATGCAGAAGAAAGCAAGCACCGCCTGTCCAATGGCCATGGAAAACGAAGCTTCTTTTGCCTCTGCTGCCTCAGATGAACGGGGGTGAGCCAAGAAAACAGTGCCAAAGACTTTGACAAAACAGGCAACTGCAAGAGTGCTAGTCATGGCAAAGAGGGATAAACACAAGAAGAGGATTACTTTAATGATGGGTGAGGCAATCACATTGGACTGGAAAAAAACGCTGAAGAGCATAAATTCACTGACAAAACCATTAAATGGAGGCAGACCGGCAATGGAGACTGCGCCAATCAGGAAAAAAACTGCGGTGAAGGGCATTCGTTTTATGAGGCCACCCATCTTGTCTATATTTTTGGTTTGGGTTGCAGTAACCACTGAGCCGGCACTCATAAAGAGCAAGCTTTTGAAGAGCGCATGGTTTAAGGTATGGAAGAGGGCAGCAGCAAAACTTACCCACGCCAACTCTTCAAACCCATAGAACAGAAAAACAAGGTACAGGCCAATACCGATGAGAATTATTCCAATATTCTCAATGCTGTGGTAGGCAAGAAGGCATTTGATGTCATGCTCCTTTAGAGCATAGATGACTCCAAGGAGTGCAGAGATTGTGCCTAACACTAAGATTACCAGGCCCCACCAAAGCGGCTGGGAGGGAAGAAGCAGGATAAAACGGAGCAGTCCGTAGAGAGCAACTTTGATCATGATGCCAGACATCAGAGCAGACACAGGGGAGGGGCTTGCGGGATGGGCGTAAGGCAGCCATTTGTGAAAGGGGATAACGCCTGCTTTGGTGCCAAAGCCAAGCAGCAGAAACAAAAACAGAATGGTGGGATTAGTAAAACCCGTCCATGCAGTGATGGTCAGGCTGCCTGTTTCATTGTAAATCATCAGAAATGCAGCAAGCAAAAAGAGGGTGCTGAGTTGTGTCATCACCAGATAGAATAATCCTGCTTTTTTTGTGTCGTCTTCCTCATAGTTGAACATGACAAGGAAGAAAGAGGCAAGCGCCATAATCTCCCAGAAGAACAAAAAGGAGAGCATCTGCTCTGACGCTACCACGAAAATCATAGAGAGTATGAAAAAAGACATGAGTGCTACTAGGAAGTTGCGCTTGAGTGCACTTGGGATGTGCTTGAGATAACCAAAGGAGTAGATAAGGACACCTATCGAGATGATGGTAATGCAGAGAATAAAGAACGCTGCCAGTCGGTCAATGAACAGTGGAATCTCAAACCAGACCATGGTGATGCTAGAGTGGGAAACCTCTCCACTCCAGAGAACAGAACCAGAAAAGAAAAGCAGCAACAGACTTCCTGTAATCATCAGGGATAAACAGAGAAACGGTACAACTTTCACTGATTTTTTTGCAAGGAGCAAACCCAGCACACCCGGTATACAGAAGAAAAGAATCCCTGTTCCAAGCAAAACTCCCAGAATATCCATTCTTCAGATTTCACCCCATTTCTACAAACTTTTTTTTTGCTACGGTGAGCTTATATATATAGGTTTCTGAGTCATAAAGTAAAGCATTTAAAGAAGCAGTATCACCCAAGACCATGAGGTGATACCATGGTACTTCTGCAGTCAGAAACACAGATGCTCAAGAAAGGAGACACTGCTCCAGATTTTTCGCTGCAAAATGTTGACGGCAAGACCGTGAGGCTGAGCGCATGCAGAGAAAAGCCAGTGGTTGTGATCTTCATGTGCAACCACTGCCCGTTTGTCAAGACCAAATTTACGGAGATTGCCCAGCTTCAGCATGATTTCGAGAAAAAAGGTGTCGCTTTCTTGCTTATCAACCCCAACGATGCGGACAATTACTCCGAAGACAGCTATGAGAATATGCAGACGCTTGCCAAGGAACAGGGGTATCACTATTATTTGTATGATGAGACGCAGGAGGTCGCAAAAGCGTATGGTGCGGTCTGCACTCCGGATCCGTTTGTGTTTGACAAGGAACACAAACTGGTCTACCACGGCAGAATCAACAATGCCATGAATCCCCAGGATAAGGCGACAAAACATGACCTAAGAGAGGTGCTGGATGCACTGCTCTTGGGCAAGGCACCTGCGCAGTGGTTTGTGCCAAGCCAGGGTTGCAGCATCAAGTGGAAAGAATAGAGCAGAAATTAAGCAATAAAGAAAAGCTTTATAAAGAAGCAGTGGTATGGAGAACGCATATTTATTACTCCGATAAAAATGAGGTGGATGGGAATGAAGAAAATCGTAGTATGTACTTCTTTGATTATAGCTTTGATATTGTATTCTTTGGCTGCTCTCAGCGTCACCACACCATTACCTCTTACCGTCCAAAGTACTGCTATTGAAACGGGGAGAGATCCAGGGCATGATACCTATTACCTCAATGAACAGGGACCAGATATGATGATTGATGGAAAATCAATATCTGGATATTCTTTAATGGTCAATAGAATAATCCCCGTTACTAGCCCAAGTTCAACGGGAGCTATTGCAGGTTATTCTACAGGAGACGATTGGGGATTCGGCGTTGTTGGCAGAGGGGGAGAGGCAGGGGTTTCTGGCGTATCTCCCCATGTAGGTGTGTATGGTTCTGGTGAGACCGGAGTTATGGGTGACGGTTCTGTAGGAGTCAGTGGTACAGGAACGGGGTTTGGTGTATATGGTTCATCTACAGGAGCTCCTGGTGTGTATGGCAAGACCACAGCAGAAAATAGATCTGGTGTTGTAGGAGAAGGAACTGCAAGAGGTAGTGCTGGAGTTAGGGGCAGTGGTGTGCAATATGGTCTGTTAGGTGAAAGTACTGGAGATGCAGACCCCAGTAATAATATTGAATCTATCGCAGTATATGGCACTTCAGACGCAGCAGGGAGTATTGGAGTTATGGGTGACGGTTCTGTAGGAGTCAGTGGTACCGGAACGGGGTTTGGTGTACGGGGTTTTTCAACGGGTGCCCCAGGTGTTTATGGAGAAACTACTGCAGCAAACCGTGCGGCTGTTGTAGGGGTTGCAACAGGTGAAGATTCCACAGGTGTGCGCGGTCAAGGTGTCAAAAATGGTGTCCTAGCAAAGGGAACGGGCCCAGGATCCTACGGTGTTTTTGCCAATCAGACAGAGGCTGTAAATGGCACAGGCGTACTTGGAGAAGGTCAGATAGGAGTCATAGGAATTGGAACTTCAGCGTCAAACGGGATAGGGGTTATAGGAAAAGGAACAACAACAGGCATTGTAGCAAGTGGTCCTGTTGGATTACTGACGTCAAGTACAGGTACTGGCCCTCTAGCAATAGGGCTTACTTCATCAAGTCCCTATGGGGTTGCAGCATGGTTTATAGGTAATGTTTCTACAACGGCAGGAGTATATACCGGTACTCCCATAACCTATGGCCAAAATAAATTCGTGGACTCGCGCTTCTGTGGCCAGTATGGCGGTGCTACCATCTTTGGTGGTGTGACGATGGACAACAAATTTAGTGTTGCTGTTCTTGACAGTAAGGGCTCTTCTCTGGCTTCAGGTATCGTATCCCTCACTCTGCCAAATCAGGGTGATGCAAAAATCGTCAGGATGAACTGTGACCCTGTTGTCCTTGATAATGGTGCAAGCACGTTTATCACTTCGTTAACTCTTGATGATGGGAGAGTCTATCTGCTGGATACCTTAAGAGGGACTTTCCGTCAATGGTGCGATCTTGACGACCCGGCAACCTGCAGGTTTGATCAATTTAGGGGTGCAGTTATTACCAGTACAACAACTGCATATCTCGCCACCAAGGATACGATTTACATGTACGGCCTAAACCTTGGCTATACATCTCCTCTAAGCTTAATAGAGATTGCCAGTAGTAGTGACTTCACTACAGCAGCAGGAGGTGTTCCTGTTGAGATTTACAATGTAGCCTATGACCAACCAAGAAACCGTCTTGTCATTGGGACATCATATGGCATTGCTTATGTGTCCTTATCAACTCCCAACACCGTCACTTTTGATGGATTGATTGTAGGAGATTATATTATAAATAGTATCCAGGTTGAGAATGGTGCCCTTTATGGAACAGGCGTAAGTCCAGCAGCATTAGGAAAGCAGGCATTGTTTATCCGCAACGATATCACGAATACCGCACCAGATGCTACACAGATTACAACATGGGACTACACAGAAATTGGGCTAGTGACTGGTATAGAACGTGCATCTGGCTCTCCGAATATTTATCTTACTGCGAAATTAAATGGGGTGGCAGTTCTTTCAAGATTTGCAAGTGGAACTCTCCAAGAAATCTTTGCGGCGCCTAATCTGGAGTTCACCTCTATACGAGAGGTATCATCCGATGCTTTGGGTTCTACACTACTTATTGGCACAGACACAGGTCTTTATGCTATAACAGTAAATGCAACAGGTAGCGTTACCGGAGCATATGACTGGGATGCGTTGGTTACACCAAAGATTGGGCGGGAAAGAGTTGAGGATATAGACTTAGTGAACAATAAGTTGGTTGTCTGCACAACCACCACCTGTCTTGATTATAGTATAACACCATAATAGAAAAAGAAAAGAGGGAAAGGGGTTCAGTGAGAGCAATAACCAAGAGTTATGGGGGCATGGTAGTAATTGTAGGTTTATTTATATTAGCTTTGGCTTCTTTTGCTGATGCCGTCCCCTGCGCCACCACGTTTCCTGATAATGCATCCATTGGCATTTGCAAGACACTGCCTGTCAATTCCAGCGAGAACAGGGGTGCTGCTGAAGTCTGCGGGGAATGTGTCTACTGTGGTCCTAATGACGGCATCTGTCCGGAGAGTTTTGCAAACTTAAGCGGACAGAGCCCTGCTTGCGGAGCTTGCGGGGATCCGGATTGCTGCAAATCGCCAGGATATGAAGGAGAGGATGCAGCCATGCCGCTTTTCGCTGCAGATGGTACCTGCGACCCCGCAACACAAACCTGCTCTGGCTGCTGCAATGCGTTTGTACGAGAAAATTCAGAAGATGCAGCAGATAGTGCCTGCTGCAACACCAACACCTCCTGCGTCTTTGAAGGCAGATGCTATGCGCCTAACACCCTCATCAGTAATCCTGCGATTACCAACAGAGAAAACTGCCTGCTTGATACAGATTCAGACTTATGTGGTGCATTTTTTCCGACACAAGAGCACCGCAGGCTACCATTCATCCTTGCACCGAAAGATCCAAAAATAGAAGAGACAGTCCTTTGTGGAACGCCATTACAGGGAAGATTAGCAGAGAAAATTACGGAGATTGAAATAAGGGTCATGGGTCGTAGGAGTAGTAGTCCCTTGGGTAGTTATTCACCTCTACAGGGAAATTTCGAGGAAGATATTTCATTTGATCAGAGCCCTTCAGCTGAAAGAGTGTTACCATTTATTATCCCACGTAATCTTCCTTCAACATACGATACCTTCAAGATCCAGTGCACTATCTCCCTTGAAGAGGATACGGAACACACCAATAATCCGTGGCCGCGATCCATTGTAATGGAGCAGCCTCTAGATATTGCAAGCCCAAAACGAACAGGCCTACCAACCTCATTTGCCGCCTGGCGACAGACATGCCTGCGCACGTCCTGCGTGGATGTAGATTCGTTCTTTGAGAGTGGTTCTGCAGACAGAGAATTATGCTATTCACAAAGCCCAGGACAGTGGGTGGATGCTGATGACAACCAAAGTTATTGCCAGGCAGTTAACACAAGCCTTCCATGGATTGATAATAATCCTGTTCCCTGCCAACCTGCCGATAGATGGGGAGATGCTGGCCTTGATGACTGTGATGATGCAGACCCAACCCCTGACCAGACTACCAATTACTGCTGCGGTGATGATTTGAATGAAACATTTGCAGACTCCACAGGTTTTGTTGGAGGAAATAAATCCTGTTGCGCAGCACCCAACGCCTGTGTTTGGGGTGGGGGATGCCATTACGATGCTACCGAAACACTTTGCGGAGATGGTATAGACAACGATTGTGACGGGTTCACAGACAACTGTGATATAGATTGCAATACGGCTGCCAACTGCCCATTCGTTAACGGGACTATCACCTCTTGTGATAATATCAGCCAGACCATCTCCCAAACAAATGTCCTTCTTCTAGGAAGGAACACGCTTGACCAAGTGAAGAGCTATGGTGTCAGCACCAATAGCCAGGGATATTTCAATGTAGGTGCTGAAGTAGGAAGTTATGATCTCACGGGTTCAAAACAGAATTTCCTTGCAACAACCACCCCTATCAATGTCGCTGTAGGTGTCAACCAGTATAATTTCTGCCTTACGTCTTACACAGGACCCTGTGAGGCAGACTGCAGCTACCAGAGCGATTCAGTATGCCATGCTACCTGCCAAGGCACCAATGGCTGCCTGATGAACCAGAGTGTCTTTGATTCCGGCGTATGCAACAATAGAGAGGTAGGCCAAGTGGTTGCTTTCAATGCAACCCACGATGTGGTCTGCTGTGGGGGCGCACCATATCCTCAGACTTCAGTCAAGGGCACTGTCCAAACAGATTCTGAGAACGCCATCAAAGTGACACGAGTGGTCTACTATAAAGGAAAGCTGGCACGCGCCAATATAGTGGTGGCTGATTAAGATTCTTATTTGTGGCAGAAAAAAAGTGGTTAGCAGGATACGTGTTGTTTCGTCTTTTTTTCTGAAGGCAAAGGGGCTTATGTTTTCTCCAGAATTACATGACGAATGTCTCATTTTTTTCTTTGCAAAAGAAACAAAAGTTCCTATCCATATGATGTTCGTCTTTTTTCCCATAGATGTGCTCTGGCTCAACGCAGAAAAAAGAATCGTGGCAATGAAAGAAAATCTGCGGCCGTTTAGGTATTATGACCCCAAAGTTAAGGCGCAGTATGTCGTAGAATTGCCGCAGGGCACTATCAAGAAGCATAAGCTTGTTTTCGGCAATACACTCCGAGTAAAAAGAAAATCGGCCACCGCCGGTCAGTAGACCGACGGCATTCTCGCAACGCTTGGGCCGATTTTCTTTAACCCTACGTTTTCCATGA